>NZ_JAGRQY010000056.1:0-6174 GCF_018223905.1 Klebsiella sp. 28 | reverse complement strand
GGTAGAGCCGCAGCAGCGCTTGCAGTTAACCGGCGACGCCCAGCGCTATCTGATCGATAACGCCTATGTGATCCCTATTTTCGAAGAGCCGCAGGTGTTCGCCGGCGCGCCGTGGGTCAAAGGCGTCAGCTTCGAGGCCGTCGGTCGTCCGTCGTTCTACGGCGCGTGGCTGGACAAGCACTAAGAGGCCGGTTATGAGCGCTTATCTTCTGCGACGATTCGGCCAGGGGCTGCTGGTCCTGTGGGCGGCCTTTACCCTCACCTTTTTCCTGCTGCAGGTCCTGCCGGGGGATGCGGTGCTGATCAAGTTTCAGAACCCGGACCTCGGCCTGAGCCCGGCGCAAATTGCGGAGATGCGGCTGGCCTACGGCGCCGATAGCCCGCTGTGGCGCCAGTACCTGCACACGCTGCTGGCGATGCTGCACGGCGACTTCGGCTATTCCCTGCAGGCGGGTCTGGCGGTCAGCAGTCTGATTGCCAGCAACCTGCCGGATACCTTAAGCCTCGCGCTGCCGGCCTTCCTGCTGGCCGTGGCGCTGGCGTTCGCCCTCGCTTTCGCCTCGCGGCTGCCGGGGCTGCGCTGGCTGAGCAATTTTCTGCAGTCGCTACCGGTGCTGTTTATCTCTCTACCTACCTTTTGGTTGGGTATCGCCCTGATCCAGCTCTTCTCGTTTCAGTTGCGCTGGATCCCGGTAATCAACCCCGGCCCACTGGAAGGACTGATTTTACCGGTTATCGCCGTCGCACTGCCCATTTCCGCCCCACTGGCGCAGATCCTGATGCGCAGCATGGATCAGGTGGCGGTTCAGCCCTTCGTCGCGGTCGCCCGCGCCAAGGGCATGAGCGAAACGGGCGTCCTCTGGCGCCATGTGATGGGGAATGCCCTGCTGCCGGCGCTGAATATTGCCGGGCTGCTGCTCGGCGAACTGATTGCCGGGGCGCTGATCACCGAGACCGTCTTCGGCCGCAGCGGCCTCGGCCAGCTGACCCAGCAGGCGGTCAATAACCAGGATATCGCCGTACTACAGGCGGTGGTGATGATCTCCGCCCTCGGTTTCGTCCTGATCAACCTGCTGGTCGACCTGGTCATGCCGCGACTGGATCCCCGACTCCATTTACAGACCGGAGGTGCGAAATGAGCCTGGTCGACTATACCATCGCGGTTCGCCGCCGCCCGGAGTGGCGTAGAGTGCGCCTGCAGCCTGGCCTGTGGCTGGCGTGGGCGGTGATGATCGCCGCCCTGTTAATGGCCATTGCCCCACAGTGGCTTACCTCCGCTAACCCGCTGGAGGGGATCCCCGGCGCTCAGCGCCTGGCGCCGCAGGCGCACTACTGGCTGGGTACCGACCAGCTGGGGCGCGACCTGTGGACGCGGGTGGTTTACGGCGCGGTGCATTCCCTGTCGGCGGCGCTGATCGCCGTCGCCATCGGCCTGGTGGTGGGCACCGCTCTTGGCACCCTCGCCGGGGCGCTGGCCGGACGCGTGGAATCCACCATCATGCGCCTGGTCGATGTCCTGCTGGCCATCCCCTCCCTGCTGCTGCAGCTCACGGTGATTATTCTGCTGGGTTTCGGCACGGTAAATGCGGCGGTGGCGGTTGGCATCGCGGCTATCGCCAGCTTCGCGCGCCTGGCGCGAGCAGAAGTGGTACGCGTGCGCCACAGCGATTACGTCGAGGCGGCCCGGGGCAGCGGCGGCACTTTTTTCGCCGTCTTCTGGCGCCATATTCTGCCCAACTCGCTCACTGCGGTGCTTGCTTTCGCGACGCTGCAGTTCGGTCAGGCGATGTTGGCCCTGGCCACCCTCAGCTTCCTCGGCTACGGCACTCCGCCGCCGGTCCCGGAGTGGGGACTACTGATCGCCGAAGGTCGCAATTACCTGTCAACCGCCTGGTGGCTGACCACCTTCCCCGGCCTCGCCGTGGTCGCCGTGGTCCTTGCCGCCAATCGTCTTAGCCGCCAGTGGAGTGGAGCACGCCCATGACCGTTCTGTCCGTTGAAGATCTACGCATCAGCTACCGCTCGCGGGGCGAATGGCGCGAGGTGGTGCACAACATCAGCTTTTCCATCCAGCGCGGCGAAATGCTGGCCTTCGTCGGAGAATCCGGCTCGGGGAAAACCACCACCGCGCAGGCCATTATCGGCCTGCTGGCGGATAATGCCCGCCGGGATGCCGGGCGGATTGTCCTCAATGGCGAAGTGATTAGCGACTGGTCGGATAAACGCCTGAACCGCCTGCGCGGAGTGAGCATCAGCCTGGTCCCGCAGGATCCCGGTAATTCGCTCAACCCGGTAAAAACCATTGGTCAGCAGGTGGAAGAGATCCTGCGGCTGCATCAGTCCCTCTCCGCCGCTGAGCGCCGACAGCAGGTTCTTAACCTGCTCGCTAAAGTCGGTCTCAGCCACCCGGAACAGCGTTTTGACCAGTATCCGCATCAGCTGTCTGGCGGGATGAAACAGCGGGTGCTGATAGCCATCGCCATTGCCCTGCAGCCGGATCTGATTATTGCTGACGAGCCCACCAGCGCCCTCGACGTCACGGTGCAGAAGCGCATTCTCGACCTGCTCGATATCCTGCGTCGCGAGTCGGGTACCGCCGTGCTGTTTGTCACCCACGATCTGGCGCTGGCCGCCGAACGCGCCGACCGGATCATGGTGTTTCGCCAGGGAGAGATTCAGGAACAAGGCGCCACCGAGACGATTGTCCAGCGTCCGCAGCATCCTTACACCCGCCAGCTGCTCCACGACCTGCAGGATGCGCCGTTGAGGCTAACGGCGGCGCGTCACCGGCCGCTGGCCACGCCGGCCATTCGCGTGGAGGGGATCAGCAAACGCTTCTCGCTGGGCAAACAGGCGCTGCAGGCGCTCGACAGCGTCAGCTTTGAGGTCAGACGCGGCAGCACCCATGCGCTGGTGGGCGAATCCGGCTCCGGGAAAACCACCCTGGCGCGGATCCTGCTGGGCTTTGAGCGCGCCGACGCCGGACAGGTCATCATCGACGGTATCGACGCCGGACATCTCAGCCGCGAGGCGCAGCGTCAGCTGCGGCGGAAAATCCAGTTTGTCTACCAGAACCCCTTCGCTTCGCTCGACCCGCGCCAGACGCTGTTTGCGATTATCGAAGAGCCGTTAAAAAACTTTGAGCGCCTCAGCGCGGCGACGCGTCGCCAGCGTGTGGAGAGCGTTGCCGCCCGGGTGGCCCTGGCCCCCGAGCTGCTGTCGCGTACGCCGCGGGAGCTTTCCGGCGGCCAGCGCCAGCGGGTGGCGATTGCCCGGGCGCTGATCCTCGAGCCGGCGATACTGGTCCTTGACGAAGCGACTTCGGCGCTCGACGTCACCGTTCAGGCGCAGATCCTCGCCCTGCTGCAGCAGCTACAGCAGCAGCTGGGTCTGAGCTACCTGTTCATTACCCACGATCTGGCGACGGTCAGGCGGATCGCCGACAGCGTCACGGTGCTGCGCGCCGGCCAGGTGGTGGAGCATGGCGACGTAAACCGCCTGTTCGCCGCCCCGCAGCAGGCCTACACCCGCGAACTGATCGCCGCCATTCCCCAGGTTTCCCCCCGCTTAGCACAGGCCCACACGGAGAACGCATAATGCCTAAACGCCTCGGTTTTTTTACCCGTCTGCTCGATCAGGGCTCCGCGCAAACGCGCTACCGGCTGGCGGCCGAACAGATCCGCCACGCGGAGCGTTTGGGCTTCGACAGCGCATGGATTGCCCAGCACCATTTTCATGAACAGGAAGGCGGCCTGCCTTCACCGCTGGTGTTTCTCGCCCACGTCGCGGCGCAGACCGACCGGATCCGCCTCGGTACAGCGATTATCACCTTGCCGATGGAAAATCCGCTGCGCGTCGCCGAAGACGCAGCGGTACTGGATTTACTCACCGACGGACGTCTGGAGGTGGGTTTTGGCTCCGGCGGCACGCCAACCTCGTTTCTGCCCTTCGGCCTGACCAGCGAGCAGCGCGGGGCGGCGTTTGCCGACCATCTGCACCTGATCCATAGCGCCTGGCGCGGCGACACGCTGAGCCACCCGGACAACCGTCTCTATCCGCCGGCGCCGCAGCTGGCGGAGCGTATCTGGATCGCCACCTTCTCGGCGGAGGGCGCTATCCGCGCCGGTCAGGCGGGACACGGGTTGATGCTGTCCCGCACTCAGCCACGGCCGCCCGGCGAGCCACGCCTGCCGCTGGACGCCATTCAGAACCCGATCATCGACGCCTACCTGGCGGCGCTGCCGGACGGCGTTGCGCCGCGGATCCTCGCCTCGCGCACCGCCTTCGTCGCCGACAGTCTCGCCCACGCCCTGCAGGTCGCCGAGCCCGGTCTGCGCAAGCAGGCAACTCAGCACCGGGCGGCGGGTCATACGATAGAAGGTGACAGTGTCACCGACTATCTGCAACAGCTGGATGCCCACGTTGGCGATCCTGAGCATGTTATTGCCTCCCTGGCGCAGGACAGCGTGCTGGCCCGCGCCACCGATATTTCGTTTCAGGTGCACTCGGTCGAGCCTTCGCACCGGGATACGCTGCGTTCCATTGAGCTGATCGCTCAGCATATTGCCCCCCACATCAGATAAGGAGTCCCCATGACGCTGAGTCAGGATATTCTGGCAGAACTGGCGGAGATTACCCCCGGTTCCCCGCTTTATCAGGCGCGCGCCGTCCGCGATGCCGCCACCCGTCACGCCCAGGGAAGTTATGAAGTGCTGTTCCGCCAGCAGGACGCTGACTTTCCTCTTGATGAACGCTTCGCGGTGGCCGCAAAGGTGGCGAAACTGCACCAGGCGGACGCGCTGGCGGCGCACTATGCCGGTTTCGGCCTCGCCGATCCGACCACCGATCGTCTGGTCCCGGCGCTGGCCTTTGCCCGCTTGCTCACCTTCACCCCCGTTGAAGCCACTCCCGGCGCGCTGCACACCTTAACCAGCGCGGGCTGGAGCCTGCGGGGCATCGTCACCCTGGCGCAGCTGGTAGCCTTTGTCAGCTTCCAGAGCCGACTGCTGCTGGGCCTGCGGGCGCTCAACCATAAGCCCATCGTCAGCGCAGATACGCCGCTGGTCGCCGGATACTGGCATACCACCCCGTACGCGCAGAGCGGCAAAGCGGCCCCGGTTCGCTTCACCCGCGACGAGCTGCGCTGGGAACCCTGGCTGGCCGATAAACCGCTGGCGGAATTCAACGCTGAAGAACAGGCGATTCTGGCCAAATATGGCCATAGCGACTCCCCCTACTTTCGCCTGCTGGCGCGCAACCAGCCGGTGCTGGAGCAGCGGACCCTGACCGATAAGGGCATTTTCTATACCGCGGGAGGATTGCCGCGCGCCGAACGCGAGCTGGCCGCCACGGTCGCCAGTAAAATCAACGGCTGTATTTACTGCGCCTCGGTGCATGCCCGCAAAGCGGCGCAGCTGGCGAAGGACGAGACCGCCGTCGACACGCTGCTGGCGGTGACGCCGGGAGAGGATCTGCGCGACGGGCAATCGCCGCGCTGGCAGGCGGAAATCGACGCCGCCGCCGCGCTATCGGTGACGCCACCCGCATTAAACGCCGATCATCTGGCGGCGCTTGATGAGCAGGGCTTAGATACTCTGGCCCAGCTGGATCTGCTGCAGTCCGCGGCCTTTTTCGCCTGGGCCAACCGCCTGATGCTGACCCTGGGCGAACCCTGGCGTGAGTAGGCGTCGTTAGTAAGCTTGTCGCCGCTGATGACAGCCATAGATGAGCAAGGCGCTCATCGCCAGAAACGACAGCGCGGCGGCGGGGAGCGCCACGCTGTTCCAGCCAAAGCCCTGGGCGATCATCATTCCGCCGCAGAAGGCGCCGATGGCGCTGCCGAGGTTAAAGGCGATCTGTCCCCCGGCCGCCCCCAGCATCTCGCCGCCTTTGGCGTTCTGCAGCAGCAGGATCTGCAGCGGCGCTGACAGGGCGAATAGTCCCGCGCAGCAGATAAACGCCAGCGCTAGCGAAGCGACTTTCTGTTCACCGAAGGCAAAGATCAGCAGCAGCGTCACGGCAATGACCCCGTCGGTCATGGCCGCAATGCGCAGCGGGCTGTAGCGCCCGGAAATTTTGCCGCTGAACAGATTGCCGACCACCATTCCCAGCCCCGCCAGCATCATAATCAGCATCATCTTGCTTTCAGCAAAGCCGGAGACGTTGAGCATAAAG
>NZ_JAGRQY010000055.1:0-27544 GCF_018223905.1 Klebsiella sp. 28 | reverse complement strand
TAAAATCTTCAAAGCTATCAATATATACGTCATCAAAGGAGAGTATGTTTTTAATCCGTATACTTTTTATTCCCATAAGTAATATACCTGCGGTATTATCATGCATATGTGTATAAGTATTAACTTAATTGATTTTTGAAAAAATAATTCAGTTAATAGGTGAATAGAACCCCCTCTGTTATAAATAAGTCTTATTAGCAAGAGAGGGAGAGATTTTACGTTGGTAATAGATATAACAACTAATTTTTATATAAGTACGCTACCGCCCATAGACCTTATTGTTAATGGCCATGAATATAATAATTAATTTTCTTATTGTACCATGTTATCGCTAATGATTTCAACCAAATTTTTAATATATATTTGATTGTATATATAACACCGATAGTATCTTTGTGTTTGTTCTACATAATTACTAAAAAAAGCAAAACTTCAAAGTGAAGAGTTTTTTATTATTATCTATAAAGGATGAACAAAACTATAAGACCATTTTGAATTTACTATAGTAAATTTTTGGGGGCTCCGTATCATTGAGGTATTATTAAATATGGTCGAATTACGATGTTAATCCAAAAATAACTTTTAATGATGGCGGTGTATGTTTCTAATAACCAATCGCTCTATGATATTACTCCTGTTTGTCGTTAAAAGCAGGCTAACATCTTAGATATGAACTAACGCCTCTAGATCCTACCACAACCTATTTCACCACAGCGGAGCAAGGGGCTCCATGTCCAGCTATACAGAGGCAGATTTTTTCTCCTGTATGCTTTCCATTTTCCATATCAGCTTCTGGTAAATCGTGGATTGACCCCACGATAGTAGATATTTCCTGCCCTCATAACTGGACCTGTTCGAAGTCCTTCGGGATGAAATGGCTTAGATGGCTGTGGTGCCGTTCCAGGTTGTAGAAGACCTCAATGTAATCGAGTATATCAGCGCATACAGCACCAGCTCTCATAAAAATATTGGTTTTATTGCCAGCCCTTCACGTTGTGGACATAGAGGTCGATAACCGACTCTTTAACGTGTCACTGCATCCCGCTACATTACATAGATGCTTGAGACGGGCAGAATGATCTGGCCCAGAGCTTCGCCAACACTTAAAATCCAACATCTGCATTATGAGGAAAAGTGGCTCCCCATCTAATAGGCTGTAGCCCAGAGGCGGACGGACCAGCCGGTATTTTATCTGGATGAAGCCGATATCGATCTGAATCCGAAAATTGGCGTGGACTGGATGCGCAAAGGATAACAGAAGCGTATTACGACGCCGGGACAGAACCAAAAACATTATGTGGCGGTATGATGCATTCGGATATGAGGCAAGTCCATTACGTCGGTGGCGTACCGCGCCGACATGTACAGAAAGGCCTTAAACTCGACCAAAAAGATTTATCCTTAAGAAATTGTGGAAAATGGCTTATCAGTGCTATTTCATAATAAACTGCCAAGGAAAAAGAGAGAATAAGATATGCCACACGCTATTATGCCTTGGGCTCAAATTGCACCTAACTATCATCGGAATACGATATTGTTGGGTAATGGTGCAAGCATTGCTGTTTCACCGGTCCTTGACTACGGTTCTCTACTGGCTTACGCCCACAGGGCAGGTCTGCTTACACATGATATGAATCGACTCTTCCAATTTTTCAGAACATCCGATTTCGAGATGATTCTTCGGCTAGTTTGGCAGGCATCCAACGTAAACAGATCACTTCAAATACCAGACAATCGCACACATCAAGCCTACCTGAATGTCAGAAATTGTTTGATTCAGGCCGTTCGTGATATACACCCTGAATATGAGCAAGTTAGCGATAAATTGCCTAATATGTACCAGTTCCTCAAAGGGTTCGATACCGTTTTATCGTTGAATTACGACTTGTTGATCTACTGGACGATGACCTATGGATTCGACATCCAAGATGGTCATTTATTCAAGGATTGTTTCTTGTGGAACGGCATCTTCGACGATGCTTGGTGGAGATTTCGTGATACTTTTAGAGAGCGTACTAACACCTTGGTTTTCTACCCGCATGGAAGCTTGGCCCTGTGCAGAAATGTTGTGGAGCAGGAGTTCAAGATCCACAACGCTGGAGAAGGCTTGCTTGAGGCAATTCTTGAAGAGTGGCGCAGCGAGCAAGCGGTGCCGCTGTTTGTTAGCGAAGGAACGATGCAGCAGAAAGTATCTTCTATCCAGAATAGCTACTATCTGTCCACCGTGTACCGGGAGGTACTTACGTCGCAGCGACCCTCCTTAACGATACTTGGTTGGGGGCTTGGAGAACATGACCGTCATATTCTGAAGCGGATGCGCGGAACCGGCATCCAACGTGTAGCGGTTTCCGTTTATCGCTGGAATCAGGTCTATTGCAACCATGCGTATCAGGTTATTCAGGACGATCTAGGGCCTGTTCGTGTTGATTTTTTTGACAGTGAAAGTCCTGGATGTTGGGTTCATCCGGTGCAGCCAATTTTGCCCCGATTTTAGACAACTCGCGGGATTAACGTGGTTGCCTGAGCGAGGACAGCTACGGAGATTGAAACTGGGCGCGGCGAATCACAACATCGCCCAGTTTTTTTAAAGCCACCCCGTGGGCAATCTGACGTCGGGCCGGAGGTGTCAGGATACGGAAAACTGGCTAAGCCTGTCAGGGATAAGCGAATAGCAAATCTGGAGCAACCAGACCCGCGAAGGGGAGGTACATATACTATTCGATAAAAAACGCTGGATCGTCACCAAGTCATTGGTGACTTCCCATTTGTATACACATTTATTGTGCAGGGTCGGCTATAAAAGGGAACAAACCGTAACGGCCATGATGCGGATTCTTGCCAAACATAAGAGACTGCTCACGCTTCATGATTGCATCAGGCGGGTCGGTGTTCTCAACAACGATGACTTGGGTGTCCTCAGGCAGCGCTTCAAGGTACGCGTAAAACTGATCTTTAAGGTCAGTACCGGTCAAATCATATTCTGTTCCATCTGGCTCTCTGTATGCCAGCAATGGAGAATCGAGTACAACGAATCCCGTGTGTGGTGTGTGGCGCTCACGGCAGAAAGCAAGCAGCCCGAGGGTGAAAGCTGCATGCGTAATGGCGCGAAGGCCCTTACCAAAAGCACTACGCGACTTTCCAGCAATTACAAGATCTCGAGACTTGGAATCGAAGTACACATCCCCAACCTCTGGGAAGTGCCAACCAGTCAGTATGCCTTCAACAGTCTTAGCAAAACTATGGGCCACAGTGCTTGAGAGATCTGCGTTAGTAACCACCCCAGCCTTCTCGTCCTCAGTGCCCTTCTCAAGATCAGCCCGACGGCGCTCCATGTCTTGAACAGTGGCATAGAGTGCCAGCGCTTCGCGTACCTCGGCCCGCTTGTCGGCAAAGTCTGAATAGGACTTGCGAAGGGTCGAGAGCTTGGGAGCGAGGAATTCTTCAACTGACTCCGAAATCGACTCTAATTCTCGAACAACAGTGGGTATTCTGCGATCAAAGTTGGCGCCTTCGCGCTCAAGGCTTTGGACGGTAGCTACAAGTTCCGTGCGCAAAACTTCGATCTTGGCAATCTCCACACGTGCAGCCTGAACGACGGCATCAGTATCTCCATTACACCCAGTATCGGGGGGATGATGATCGGGGGCCGCTCCGCAAAGAGGACAATGCCCGGCACTCAGTACGCTAAAGAGCGTCCCGCCTTCTTCAATGGCACGTAGCCTTTCAATATCGGACAAGTAGTGTCTATCAAGCAGCCTGAATCGCTCAAGCATCGCACTTACCTCTGCACGTCGCTCTCGGCTTTCTTCCAGTTTTTTGCGTAATTCTCGTCGCTTCCCGGCAGCCTCCTGAAACTCATCTTCGGTGGTGTTTACCTGGGCCGCCTGTTGACGAAGTGAGGTGTTAATCTTCTCTAGCTGCTCCTTGAGTTCCTTAGGACTCTTTGTCAACTCCTTGAGCCGGTCACCATAGTCTTCAAGAAGCTGATCGAGAAGACGCAATTGTGCCTTGCGCGATAACTCTTCCGGCTCACTCTTATTACTGGTGGCGACCAATGCGGAGTCGTCTGCTCCGGTTAAAAGTAACTTGAATGTGGCCAAGTTCGGCGTGTTGGCGGTGGGATTGCCATCAATAAGCGGTGAGCTTTGTTGTGTGATCTCCGTCTCATCGACGATCATCAAACGCGCAATGTTGCGAAAGCTTAAACTGAGGGTTTCGTTCCGGGAATTTTTGCGAACACGCTTTCCACCAAGGCTACATAGATCCAGCAAGAATGATGAAAGGTTCGTATTGTTCTTATCGCTGTGTTTTTCGTCAAGCTGCGTATACGGAATTTCGTTTGTTGGTGGCGTCTGGTGCAAGTCTTCGTAGAGCCGAAAACCACCGCCATCTATGCTGCGCCAGAGTGTAAATGACTTCCCATCAAGGGTTTCAAGCCCCAATAGAACAAGGTCGTAGCCAACGCGCTCAGGGATATCACGCAGAGGCGGCTTTCCACCGAGCATGAAGTCGATGGCTTCGACAATGAAAGATTTTCCAGTGTTTGATGCGCCGTAAATGACATTGAGGCCAGTACCGAAGGTCACTGTAGCGGGTGGCTTTTGTGGCCCAAAAAAACCGAGAAAGCGCAAGCGTAAGCCGGGAGTTACTGTCGTCATGCATCACCTCCTAAGCTTTGCTCAATGCTCTGAAACTGTTCGACCCATTTATCGAAGAAACGGCGCATCATGGCTTTGAACTGTTCATCCGTCAGATCACCAATAGTTTCGACAAGCCATACAGCGCGATCCTTCAGGGACAGCAAATAGTTGGAAGATACTGATGACAGGAACGTTGCAGCATTTTCACCCGCGCCGTACTTGATTCCCTCGGATGTGACTTCGCGCTCAACTAGGTCACGGGTCATCATCAGAAGCAGTGATTGCTCAACTAACTTGCGGCGCACGAGCAATTCAGCAGAGCGCATTGGCGTCGGTGGGTGCAAATTGTCTGGTCCACCAATATCGCCCGTGTGAACAAGAAGGTAGTCAAAGGCCACAAGCCGCTGGAGGTCGTAGGTTTGCGGATAGGCAGCACCCAGAATCGAGACCGCACGTATACCCGCCTCAAGTGGGCTATTGAAGGTAATTGGCTTATGTTCTTGGCTCATGATCGTGTCCACCGAAGGCGCTCTTCGTTCACAAGTTGGTGGCAGATTCCGTCTCTATCCTTGGGGTTAGTACAAATGATGAGGGCGTTTGCCGTAATTTGCATGTCGCGGGCAGCCTTGGTGACAGCGCAGACCTTTTCGTAGCCGTCAGCATGGTTCCCGTCATGTGTATCAATAACGCCATCATGAATGTCATCCAGCAAAGCTTCGAACGTGCCTGGCGGGACACTATCACGTGCGAAGACGCGCAGTGACTCAGCCTCATAGAACGCCTCGCGCTGGCGACGGAAATGATCCTTGAGTTTCGGCAAGGGCAAGGCCGAAGGGTCAGTCACTATTGTTCCTGTGTGTTCGCTGTATGCGCCGAACAACTGCGTCACATAGCGGCTCTCGGTGGCGGCAACTTCTTGGGGCGGCTTTTCAGATGCAGGCCGCGTTGGTAGTCCACCACCAAAGCGCGCTGTGTGAACCGGTGTGGCTCTGTGATCGTCAACAAGCTGAAGCGCAGTCTTGGCGTCGAAGATGGTAAAATCGAATGAGTCTACATAGGCACGAAGCTTCGCGTCGAGTAACACTTCTTGTGTGCTAGTGATTGCATTTTTCACATGCTTATCCCAGTTAGCTAACAATTCCTCACGCAACTTCGTGTCATTCGAAAATAGGCGGCTAAGCGACGTACCAGCACCTCGTGGCGAAACAAAGTAGTAGCGACGAGGGACCGTATATTCACCTTTGTACGAGTACCAGATGATCTTCCCGAACTCAACCCAAACATCACTAGGCCTGATGGCATTGCCGTAGTGCTTGCATTGGAAATTGTCCCAAACCCCCAGCAGGCGTTCATCACCAACGAACCCGGCGACATCAATACCCATATCACCAGCACCAGAGAAACGCAGGACGTGTTCATACTTCGTCGTGAGGCAGTAATAAGCCCATTCCTCGACGAATCCCTCCCACTCGTCTGGTGAGTAGGTCAGTAGTCTTTGCTGCGGTGGAAAAATGGGGCCGTTCGCCACCTGAGCTGCCGTAACAGCGGTTGCTGGGCTCGGCGGCTTATTGATGTCCATCCAACTCGCAGTCATAACGCACCTTGTGCTTGGCTATCGTGTGGGCAGAAATACGGGTTTTTGTGTATCTGCGCAGCCTGGACTTTCTTTGTGAAGAACTCTGAAAGGTCGTCTTGCTGCTCAAGCAGACGGACGATCTCATGAAGCGTGGATAGGACTACAACTTTGTGTTGCAGAAATTCACGTGCCGTAAGAATGGCTGGTTCTGTATAGTCACTGGCAGAAATGAAGATACCTCGAACCTCGGCACGCGACATGAGGCGAACAAGATGCTCTGAAATCTCAGGCTTACCCACCGGATTGCGATACCATTTCATTTCAACGAAATACAGAACACCACTGAGTTCAATGATCCCATCAATCTGCTCGACGATCCCTTCACCAGCCTCACCAACCAAATGAAAGGATTTACGAATGAGAACACCGTAGGCTTGAAAAAGATTGTTGAGAGCCGTCTCCAGCAATTTTCCTCTTTCCTGTGCAGTCGCAGTAGTGCCAAATAATTTATATAAACCCTGCTTGGCATTCTCGATTCTATAACTACGATCACGTTTTTCTGCTGCGATCCGCTGTGACTCAGCGAGGCGGGTTTGCCGTTCTTCTTCGCGGGCATTGTTCATGCGCGTGAAAGCGTCTTTTTGGTTGACGACTTCGCGGATACTGGCGACAAGACCTTTGGCCTTAAGTTGGTCTGCGGGCCAGCACGAATCAAAGTTCGCAAAGTCCACCACGCGCCGCAGCACCTCGCGCCGTTCACGGAGAGCGTGTTCCCCCTTCGCGTTGAGGCGTTCAAGTACCGTGCGAACCATCTGGTACTTGTTGACATCCTTTGGTGCAGCCCTCAAGTGAACTGCAATGTCAGAAGTTATGTTGTCAGGTACTCCTGCGCCCCGGAAGAAAACCAGCACATCCTGCTTAGAGCGATTGAGCAACGGCACAACATCCACCAGGAGATTGAACAGCTCCGGTGGATAGTGAAATATGATGTCTGAAGGTGCATCATTCATGCGCTACTTCCCTCCAAATACACTCATCAATGTAAGCCCTTCCGTCATAAATCTTCCCAATTCAGGCTTCGTATGCTTGTTAATCTTACAATAGTAAACAGTTAGGCCAGTAGGGAGCGATCTGATAGCCATTCCTGATTCAGTTTCGACAAACTCCAAATCGTACAGTGCCTACAAGTGCATCCAGAACTGCGAGTAATCGCTGAACCAATGAGCAAGCCGTAGTGCTTAGTCGCTGGTAATACTGCGTTTGCCGATGATGATCTGGGTGTTCCATTGGCTGGGACACCAAGTTGGCGCGCTAGCTCAATCGTTAACACACCACCAGCATCATGCCATTGTGTGAGAACTTCATTTGGGTGACGGGCAGCTGCGGTCATATTATGCCACAAAAAGGACAGGCTATTACTCAACGGTAAGGGTTTTGAGGATGTACGTCAATCGTACATAAATTGAGTATAATCAAATACAATAAAAGTAAGCAGCGCATACAGTCGGTATTCCAAAGCGTAGGGAACATGCTGCCACGGAGAATTCAACATAGATCACAGCAAAATGGGGGCCGAAGCTCCCTGCGATCAAAATAACCCCCATTCAGCGAAGGACACCGTGGACTCACCTCCGAAGTAAAGTGAGCCAATGTACGCATGTCGACTATTCCCAATCCTTTTTTAATCTGCACCCTCATCACCTTGCCAGCATGACTGGGCTCAGAGATACCACTCGGATGATTATTTGCAAGTATCACCGCTGCAGTGTTAACCCCCAAACCATTTCACCGCTGCGAACTAAGGGGCGCTAAGTCCGGCTATGCAGGGGCATAGTTTTTCCTCCTGTGTACTTTTCGTTCTTCATATCAGCTTCCGGTTAATCGTTTCCCAACACAACCCGTCCAGCAAGGGTAAATGGCACGCATGCTGCGCCCTTGCTGGACGGAACGATGCCGGGAAAGCGAACCGTCAGGCGATACGAAGACGAAAATCACACACTGACGGAGAAAAAACCATGACGATTTCCCTGCATACCCAGACTAGCGCCCCTAACATCACAGCGGCGACCAGCGTATCCCCGCTGGACCCGTCAGGCTCCTCAAAAACGAAATTTTCTAAAACCAGAGCCGACATTTATCAGACCGTTACCAACAACATCATTGCAGCACTTGAAGGCGGTGTAAAACCGTGGTCCTGCCCGTGGCAACGCGTATCCGGCATATCTGGTCTGCCATCGAATTACGCCACCGGCGTAGCCTACAGCGGTATGAACATCATGTTACTGTGGTGCAGCGCATCTAAGCAGGGTTTCAGCGATTCACGCTGGATGACCTACAAACAGGCACAGGTAGCAGGTGGACAGGTTCGCAAGGGGGAACATGGTACAACAGCTATTTTTTACACCACGCTGGAGAAGGAAAACGACGCCGGAGAAGTTGAACATATCCCGATGCTGAAAACCTTCACCGTGTTTAACGTTCAGCAAATCGACGGCCTGTCCCTGACAACTGAAACTGTCAGCCCGGAAGCAACCTTTGACCCGTTGCCGCAGGCTGAGAACCTGTTGCGGAAGAGTGGCGCAAACATCATCGAGAAAGGACAAAACGCCTTTTTCAGCCCATCAACAGATGAAGTCTGGCTACCGGAGCGCCATCTGTTTTCGGATGCGGCTAATTTCTACGCTACAGGTCTGCATGAGCTGGTTCACTGGAGTGGTGGCAAAAAACGTCTGAACCGTGAAATGAAAGGGAAGTTTGGCAGTGCGGATTATGCAGAGGAAGAACTGGTAGCAGAGCTGGGAAGTGCCTTTCTGATGGCGGATCTTGGGATTGAGGGAGAGGTACAACATGGAAGCTATATTGCTTCCTGGCTGAAAGCGCTAAAAAACGACAAGCGTTATATTTTCAAAGCGGCCAGCGCAGCCTCTAAAGCACATCGTTACCTGATGGATAAACTCTGAGACCGGAATCAGACACCGCAAGGGAATGCGGTTACATGGCTTTTAACCGGCAACGCTGCAAGGCGCAGACTGAGGCGGAACGCAGCACAGCGAGTACCGAACAGTCTGCGGCTCGCAGTGGAATAAAAAATTTCCGGCCTGGCGGTATCGCCGCCAGGCCGGTGAGGCCATCACGATGGCCTGAGTAAAAGCTTACGTATAGCTGCCTAATGACAGGTGTTTCAGTTCATCAAAGGTATAAATGCGAAACACCCTACGGTGGCGTTCTTCCAGCGGGATGTGCTGATGGTTGATGATGACATGCCTGATACTGTCAAACAGCAGTTCAAGCGCACGCTTCTTCTGTGGATCGGGCACAACATAAAAAATGTAAATCCAGTACTTGTTTGTTCGGGCCAGCAGGTGGCTGGCGATAATCGACTGGTAGCGGGCTCGGGTTTTCAGGCGGCGCTCGGTTTCAATGGCAATAACGTTACCGTCAGGCAGGGTCAGTAACCCGTCCGGGCGATGTTTTACCTGATACTGGCTGAGAAAGCTGGCACGGTCGCCGTTAATCCATCCCGAAGCACCTTTCTTCTCCAGAATAAGCCTGGCGGCCTGATTATCAAGATGGTGCTCCAGTGTCCAGCCGGTGATTTTTGATGGTTCAAACCGCGCAGGAAAGATTTTATCATTCGGGGTTAAGACCGCCGCCAGCCCGTCGCTGGTGATCCCCCATAATGAAATCTTGATTGTCCGTGATTCAAGCATATGCTTCTGGATTAACCCCATTCGCTCCATTTTTGCAAGCAGCGAATAAAGCGACTTATGATCTCGGAAGCTAAATAACTGCATCAGCGTTTTAAAATCACTGTAGGTTTCTTCTTTCAGGAAGTTCAGCAGTTGTCTTATTTTCTCGCTGTTGCGCGTCTGGCGCTCGTGATATGACGAAATCAGCATAACCACTCCTTAAAAATCCAGTGGGGAGAAGTGTTCTTCATCATCAGATTGGGACTTTGCCGGTTTTACTTCGCTTTCGTCGAAGAAAAGAGCCGGATGGGTTGTCATCACATCCGGCATGGCTGGTTTATCATCCTCGCCAAAATCCAGCATGATCTTCACCGGGGCTGCCGCTGCGGCAATATCAGGGGAAACCGAGAAGATTTTTAGCTGACGCTTTCTGACCTTTATCGGTGAAATCAAGGAGGCAGAAGGTAGCGTTTTTGTCGTAAAGATAAAGCTGACAAAATCGGGCAGGTTCAGGATCATATTGCTGTCAATAAAGAAACGTTCGGCCTGGCGGATTGTGCGCTCACTGTCGATGGTTTCTGTCAGCATATTATCCGTCTTAGCCTTGCGGAGTTCGTCATCCACCAGAATCGTGCCTGACATTCTTGCCACCCAGCCTGCCGTATCCGGATCCATAACCCGGTAAACCAGTTTGAATTTGGCATTTTCAACGACCGCACCGACAACGGCGTCACCTTTCAAATCTGCCGGGCAGTCTTTTAAATCGGCGATGGACTGGTGGTCCATAATAATGTGTACGCCTTTATCCCGCGCCGCGCCTAAACCTTCCAGCGCTGGCCTGGATAAATGGTATTTCAGTTCGGAAAGATAAACAGCAATGGGGCGGGGTACGTCTGTTACACGGTCGCGCCTTTCTGCTAACTGGTAAAGGCGAACCAGCAGCATGCGCTGGGCGGTAATAATTTTGCTGTTTCGCATGGAGCCGACTACATAACAGCAGCCGCCCTCATCAAATATGTGCTTAAGCGAAAAGCCTTCTGGTGAGTTAATGGCATTGAGTAATGCCAGTTCCTCAATCTTCCCAAAGAACGCTTTGATTTTTTCGGCAATACCCTGAACGTAATCACCGTTATAAATATCACGGAGAGTTGCCGATGGGTTATCACTGACAAATTGCGCGGCCATACGGGCGGCTTTTCGGTCATCAATACGATAGAAGTCCGATTCCTGCCCTTTTTCTGCCAGGCTGAAACCGGCAACGAACAATTCTTCCAGTTCATCTGGCGTAATATCTTCAATCAGGTTTAGCTGGTATTGCTGTTTTCGCAGGTCAATTAAGGCAAAGGGTTTTCCTGCATCCTCGCAGGCTTTGCGGTAAAGGTGTGGTGCCCATTCATCGTCTTTGGGGTCCATAACAAAAACGCCTTCACCGGCAATAATACTTTGATATAGCAATATCCCGGCAGCTACCCCTTTACCGGCTCCGGTGGTGCCAATAATATCCGCGTGCTGTTTCTGCCAGTCTTTTAACGGGAGATACATTGGTTCGTTCTCCCTGTCCATGCCAGTAAAAATGCCTTTATTCAGGTCGATATAATCCAGCGGATCATAATGCAGTGTTTCGGGCAGCAGGGACTTTACGGTGCGGACATCGGTGCGCAATTCCCGTTCAAGGGTGGTTTTTTTAACAAGGCGTTTCTTTATTTTGTCCAGTTCCGGCGTGAATATCCGGCGAAGCATAATATGAAAAATAACCCCGGTTACAGTGAATGCAATCCGTACTGACCAAGCCAGTACCGTATTATCACTGCTGGGTCTGATCTTATACAACCACTGAAAGGGTCCGATAACGACCGGAGCCAGTGTGCCGGAGAGAAAACACAGCAGGGAAAAAGCGATAATCAGCTTTTTCCATAACGGGGCTTTCTGCCGTTCATCGCTTTTCATCGACGCAAAAAACGGCATCGTCAGCCCCGCTAATAACGCCAGCACCAGTTGTTGCTGTTGCACAAAAGCGAGCAGCGCCAGCATCCCGTTCACTATCGGCGACAGTGAAGCGGCAAGCTTATTTAAAATCATGATACCTCCCTCGTCAGCTATTCACCCCATAACATCGCCCCATCAATTCGCCCCACGGTGTCGGGCGAAAAGGCGGGGCGAGCGTATGGGGTAAAGAAGGTGGCCGCTGTGCGGCCATGTGCAGGAAAGCATGCTTTCCTGCACGACACGGCGTGCGCCAGTACATGCGGGCTGGACGCCCTTATTGCCTGTCGCATGGGGGTAATGTCGCGGCTGAACGTCGCGTCAAAACCCCCGGGGTCAACGGCGGCACACCGTCGCACGCTACGCGCGACCAACCCCTTTAAGACGCGCGTTTAGCCTATTTTTTCTTCGCAAGCTCGAAAAAATGGGAACGCTGCTTTAAAGGGGTTGGTCGCGCCTAATCGGCATATTCCCCGCCGGGGCGGGAAATATAGCCTGGCTGCGACGGTGTGCGGGGCAAGCCCCCCACAAAAACCGGCACGTGGGCGTGCCTTATTGCTCGCTGGGGCGGCAAAATTTTTGCGGCTCCCCCCGGCCCGCTTCAATTCGCTGGGGCGAATGTTCGCGGGTGGACGTGGATCCTGAAAATTAGCAATTTCTCCGAAATTGAATTTTCTGTCCACGTTCCACTTCATTATTTTTCGTCTTAACAATTTCTTCGAAATTGAAGCCAAAAATAATGAAGCCTTAAAAACCCGCCGCCTGTCAGCCTGTGTGTTGCACAATACATTTTTGTTCTGTGTGATTACATCTGTTCGCGGTATATTTCAGCCCTGCACTCCCTTTCAGCTTCCAGTGCTTCACTGTAGGACGCATCATCAATTTTCGTGCCTTTGCTTTCGGCATAGCGTCGTAATTTATTTGCGTCAGCTTCATTAAGTTCTAAAAGATGATCGCGCAAAAGACCGATAAGCCTGCTTTCGTATATCTCATAATACAGCCCACAACCACTGTGGGCTTCTTTAGATAACGTGTCATATATCAGGGCTACCGATATCCTGTCCTGATTACGAGAATGTATATTTCGGATAAATAAGTCTTCTTTTTGCATGTTGCACCTTTTACAGTAAACAGGGGGTGTTATGCGGATTATTACTATCCTCTGACCTTGCCGAACTTAGATAGTATTTTATTTACTGCCTCCGGGTCTGCGCTGGGACATTCACCAAGAAATGCTTTTCTCGCATTCAACGTATGGTTAGGTAAGAAACCATGTTTATTCTTTTTGACTATATTAAAGAAAGCCTTTTCTGCTGAGCGGCATTCACTTCCACCACTATTACCCGTTGCTTTTCCGTACATGCAAAGAACAACTTCGCACGGGTCAGCGGCAAAGGAATAAATTGGGGTTCCTGCGGCCATACATAATACAGCCGCCGCGATAACGGTTTTATTCATGGTGAGTCCTTATTAGGTTGTGTTGCTTAAATTGATTAGCGAGAGAAATAAATAGTGGTTTCTCTGCACGTCAGACAATTAAAGACAGGCTGGTATTCAATAACACCTTTTGCTCCATTCTGCCGAAGCCAGTTTTTGGCATTAAAGAAATCAGTGCCGGATTGTGCAGTGACGACAATTCGTGTTGAGTGGGCGACTGCGTAAAATACGGCTGGAGTCCATATTGTATTGTATTGTAGAAACTTTGTGCGCTGATTGATGATGTCCATTTACTGTTAACTGTCGGGGAAGGGACCATAACGTTATTGTCGCTCCATTGCGGTAAACTGGTATTTAATGGGGCGGCGGCTTTATCCCAATCTACAGGAACGGGAGGCGGTGGCGATGAACATCCGGTAACTATTGCTGCCAACATGATTACTTTAATTTGTTTTATCATGCTTTCATTTCCTCAAAATACTGGTTTCGATGAATTGGACGGAAATAAATGTCATTCATACGGCGGACATTTCCGTCTAAATCAATGCTCACAATCACGTCCAGGCTATCCAGAACCTTACGTAACATAAATGTATAGGGGAGCTGGGCGCACTGTGGATTTTCATAGCAACGGGTAATAAACCCATCTATAGCTTCTTTCGCTGATCCTGCATGAATGGAGGTCATACTCCCTTCATGGCCGGAACCTGTTATTTTAAGGAAGTCCCAGGCTTCCGCACCGCGAACCTCTGTTAATAAAATGCGGTCAGGGTTCATACGGTAATTCCAGCGTAAAAGGCTCGCCGGGGTAACGATAGAACCTTTTTCATCTGATGATTCTGACGGATAAAAAAGATGGACGTAGTTTTTATGGATAAAGAACGTGATTTCCGGGTTGTCCTCAATTGTTGATATCCGAAGATGTACCGGAATATAACCTATCAACATTTTCATATAGGTAGTTTTCCCTGTACTGGTTTCCCCGGCGACCGCGAGAGTTTTACCGTACTCGACGCATTTCTCCATAAACAAAGGAATGTTTTTTGTATTGTACAATGCAATTAATTCCTCGTCGTGCGTCTCCGTTTTTTCCTCGCCTGTTACCCGGTTATAAAACCCCGCATCGATATATGACTGATGCGGGATTTGTACCTTTGATGGCTTACGGATGGTGATAGACACCGTATCGCGCTCACAGGCCGGAGGAACAATCACCTGGCACCGTTCGCCGGATTCCAGCGTGGCTGACAGCCCCGGCTTAATATCTTCGATATTGTCGCCGTGGTGTTTTGCCAGGCACCGGGCAAAGTTGTAGCAATCCTCATAGTTCAAAGGAACGGCATGTTGCTCCCACACGCCGTTGATTTTTGTGTACAGTTCACCTGGACGGTTGACGGCGATTTCCGTCAGGCCGGGAAGCTCCAGAAAGTCGCCAAAGAAACGTTGTTTATAGCGGTCGAGGGAAATATTCTTAGCGGTCATTTTTCAACCTTAGTGTATAGATGTTGGAAAAATCAATATCCTCGCCTGTGATCAGATTGATGATCTCGCCCTGATTCTTATGGAGCGTTGGGGGAATATTGATGCTGTTTTCCAGAGTGGTACGAGCCATATCTGCCATAGCCTGGCGACTGTTTTCCGTATAGTCCGTATTGCGGTCTTTTTTACCTGCGCTGTTGGATGCCCATGCGGCAATATCGGGGATCATGCCAACCATTAATGCGCCGCCGAATCGCTCCCAGAAGTGCGAATCTATCCACCCATCAACGCCAGCCTCGCCCAGCTCGCCAGCCGCGCTGGTATCAACCAACGGGATATCGAGATAAGGTGGCTGGCGGGTGCGTAGCTTCGTCGCAATGATGAATGCCCGCCCTTGCCCGTGCCTCATACCTTCTTCCGCTATGGCGCGGTAAAGTAATGATGCGGTAGTGCCTTTCTCTATCAGCTTCGTGTTGCCGCTGGCGCTCCAGATGTCAGTAGTGACCGTACAGCGAAGTTTCCCCGCCCGGTCAGATACAAAGCGGCGATCCAGTGAGCAGGGGATCGAGGTATTTTCCGGGATGTACAGGTCAGGGTTATAGGGTATGCGCCGTACTGGTGCGGGGCTTTGTCCCTGCGACGGTGCGGTGGTATTTTGCGGCTGGCCGGGAGGTGTGGCCGCGCTGCTGTCCTGTTGTCCGGTGGTTGTTGCCGATGTCAGCGTCATTTCCTGCTGCCGGGTTTTTACCTGGTTCTGTGTGGTGGCCGAACCATCACGGCGAATAAGGAAGCTGGCTTTGTTGAGTTCTGGCGGGGCAGCCGCCTGCCCTGTTCCCCCCGCGCTGCTCTGGCCGTTATCCTGTTGCTCTGGCTCTTCTTCGGCTGTATCGATGGACATACCGAGATCGTTACGCTGCCGGTAATCGGTTTTGTTCGTCTGCGGGGCTGTGTCCTGTTTCTTTTCTTCCGTAGGCTGCCACAGGATATTGCGATAAACCCAGTTACCACCCCATGCCAGGAAGATAAGCGCGACCGCGACAATGGCAAGAAAGGCGGTTGCTTTGCCCCGTTTGCGCTTTTTCAGCTTGTTAACGGCGGGTTGTACCGGGTCTTTCTCTTCGTCGTCCTGCGCGTTGAGAAGCTCTGCCTCCCTTTTTACGCGGGCTTCCCGCTCAAGCGTGGCAATATCATCCTCAGCGTGTGCCGGGGATGCCTGCGCTTCATCCGGCACAGGCACTTTGTTTTCGTCGTTCATCTGCATGTTTCCTTTTATAAAAATATAAAACTATTTTTATAGATTAATTGGATTCCGGTTTTTCCACTCTTTCCACCTGCCGGGATACGGTGGAACCATCGGCGGCGTGTACCTTGCCAAATCCGCTATTTTCCAGACCTACAACGGCATTACCGGAACGCAGTACCAGGCGTGGCGTCACCTCCTGAATCACCAGTACGGTGAAGTCGCCTTTCTTCTGGATACTGCTGTTAACCGCATGCTCTTTGCCGTTCAGCTCTTTGGTGACAGAAGGAATGGACTTAGACGGGGAGAAGCCCACGAACGTAAAGCGGCCATCGTCATAAGCAAAGTCGGGAACTATGTTGAAACTGCCTTTGCCCGGATATTTGGTGTAACTCCAGTTGCGGGGCGTCTGCGCCGAGTTCAGCGCTTTCTGGACGCTGGCCTGTTGCTGTTTCTGCTCCCACTCGCGCTGTCTGGCCGTCGCCTCCCGGCTCGCTTTGTCCCGTTCTTCGCCCGGATAGCGATAGCTCACCTGAAAAGCGGGTTGCTGTGCCGATTTATCATCGATGACGTTCAGCTCGACGTTGTACAGGCGCTTACTGGTGACAACCAGCATATTGGTATGCCAGTCCCGGCTGTTCGGGGGGATCACGACCTGCGTTGTGTTGCCATCTTCTCCGGGCGCTCCCTGCGTGAGCGCAACCGGGCGAACGTTTACCCGGTTTGCATCCGGCGTTGCTTCCCACGCCTCATCAAAGCCGGGTTTGGCGCTTATGACCGCCTCATCGTTATCAAATACCAGCGTTGTCATAAAGCCGGGTTTGGTGTTAACGACGGTGACGTTCTGAGGGTTATAGATAACCTGCTGAACACGGGAGTCATAGCGGCTTGCCTGTGGTATGGCCGCACCCCATGCCGCGCCGCACATCATCAGTGCCAGTGCGGTAAACGTTAACTTTTTCATCATTCACCTCCCCGGATTTCGCGGTCGGTCTGCCAACTGGTGACGGTAAAGCCGAAGTAGTTGATCTCGCGTTCCGCATCGCTCATGTCCTTGTCAGGGTCTGAATGGAATGTGAACCGGGCATCCCAATACTCGTTGCGGGTGCTGTTATCAGCCAGACGGCGGATAATCTTCTTGTAGCGAACAGTGGCGACTTTATCGGGGGCTGTTCCATCGGTGATCTGGTTGGACAGGATCTCCACTTTCACGGTGTGCGCACCGTTCTTATAAACCTTGTCCGGGGCGTTTTTTCCGGCGTAAAGCGCCAGATAGTCATCGTTTACCTGGGGAGCGTTGTAGACCTGTACCGTCTCGTAGTCGTCCTGCAAAGAGGGATAGACATACCGCTCACGTACTTTGACGTAGTTTGCGGCCATCGCCTTTTGATAGGCTTCTGTTGCGGTCAGGCTGGTTTTCGATGTCCGGGTAACATGTTCCACCCGTCCTGTGTGGTTATCCACGGTATACAGATCAACGTCTGTCTGTTTTAGTGGCAACATCACGACCACGGCGACGAGCGCCAGTACCGCAATCAGCAGACCCACACCGCCAACAACAAAACCGGCTTTCGTGGCGCGTTTATCCCGGTCAATCATTTGCTGCTCAAAGGTGCGGGATTCAGCAATTAATTTCTGTTCATTCATGACTGTTTAACTCCGCCATAATTTGAGATGTGTTTACGGGTTCTCCCTTACCGCTAAATGCAGATGGAAGCGTGTTCTGGGCGCAGCCAGAAAGCGCGCATAGCAAAGCCAGCGCAATCAAGCGTTTCATCAAATATTTCCTCAATTGAATTAAAAATATGAAAATATAATTATATTTTCATAAGTTGGCACTTTGGGGGGATGGACTGGAGACGTCTTAGCTATTGAACTTCTTAACTGCGGATTCTCTCGACTGTGCCAGCCTCCGCGCTTCGTTCCGGGCTATCATCTGCTCAATCGCGTATTTACGCGCTTTAGAAGCGTTATAGCCTAACTCACCTCCAGGCTTGCCGGGCTTACCTGCATTCGCATCCTTCCAGCCCTGAATGTTGTCCTGGGTGGAACGTTTGGTTTCTTTAATTGCACCTCCGGCTAGCTTCCCGGCACCAAAAGCAGCAGCACCGATACCTACAGCGGCCAGCCCCTGCATGGATACGGTAGCACTCGCCCCGGCCAGTGCTGCGGCCAGTTTTGCGGAGAGATAAACCAATATTGCCGCACAGATACCCGCAAGACAGACTTGTGCTCCTAATTCAACAATTGTTGAACTGTCCGCGACCTTCGTTGCCTTGGTAAGGACTAGGTTTAAATAATTCACTACAATTCTTAAAGAAAGAGCTGAAAGCATAATGGTTAATATGGCTGCAAATATATTTTGTAGCCAGTTATTGAACATGGTGCGGAGAAAACCATACATAAGGCAAAAAATAAATATAGGTGCTGTAATACTCAGTAATAAGATCATGACTTCCGCTATCATGGAAACAAACGCGGTGATAATCATTAAGACGAATATCCCAAGCCAGACATAAAATTGAGCAGTCATTCCCTCATCTTTTATATAAGTGGAATCATCCATGTCGTGTAATGTTTTACCTAACACCTTTGCTTTATTCCATAAGGTGTCTAATAGCTGCCATATATTATCACTGCCAGAAAAACCCTCCTTTATTCCGTTTATGGCATCAATAACGCCATCGAGGTAGCCACCTAAATTAGCTACAAAGGACAGGATGATCGCCATCCTCATGATGTCCCACATCGTGTCTTCCATCGGCGTAGAGAGCTTACCAGCCAGAGTCTGGTATCCACGCCACATGATGTAGATGGTAGCTGACGCTGCTGCCAGCCCCATCATCATAGAAGAGTACGACATCATTAATCCTTTTGTGGCGTCCGTTATTCCTCCTATTAGGTATTTCTCAACCCCAACAAAAAGACCGCCACTCATATATTACTCCTCTAAATTATTTAAGTCTGGAGTTGGTGCGTTTAGCTGCTTTATTTGATAGTGGGCTTCATTTGCATTCTTGCAGTTTTCAGTAGCATCACCACTCTTTTGGCACTTTTCATAAACGAGTTTTAATTCATCAGGGTGTTCCTTATACCATTTTGTTGTTTTAGCTTCCTCCTTGCATCCAATAACAGAAAAACACAGGGTGAGCGTCGAAATTAAAATAATTTTTTTTGATAACATAAAAACCTCATAAATTATTAAGGTCAGCAGTTGGCGCGTTTAACTGCTGTTGGTTCCACTGTTTAACGCGCTCCGCCTCAAGCACTTTTTCGCGTTTATCTGCTGCTTTCACACTCATTTCCCACTGAGTGGTAAGCGTGTTCAGCATGACAGATTTTAGCTGAATACTGTTTGCAAGGTCTTGAGATTCTTTCGAATCTTTGGCTAGCGCAACTCTGTTGGAGAGGCTGTTGATTTCTCCCAGGGCCTGGCTTACCTGATTCTGGATCTCGTCGGTCTGCTCAAGCTGGATAGCTTTATTGATGACCTGTTGTTTGCACACGTTGGCATAACTCTCCGAGCGTTCGGCTTTGCAGGTATCAAAAATTTTATATTTTTCGTACAGCGCATCGAACTGCCCGGAGGAGCCGCCGGAGAGAAGCAAATCATTCAGAGCCTGTCCCGGCTTGCGTAGTTTTTCGAGATCGGCTTTCAGGCTTTTGGCTTGGTCAACAAAGCTGGCGATATCTCGAACACCTGTGGCTGTTGCCAGTTGGTCTTTATAAGCTCGTATCTGGTCTTTGTAGTGTTGTGCGGTCTCCATCCATTGCTTCGCTTCTTTCTGCCACTGGCGGACATTTTCCAGTTTGGCCGTGGCATCAAATACTAATATACCTCCCGCTTGTGCCAGAGGGCTTGCAAGCGAACATGCGAAAATTAGCGCGTAAAAGTGAGTTTTCATCCTATATCTCCTTTGGAATCAGAGTGCTTTAGCCAGGTAGGTATCGAGCCATTCATGAGGCTGCATTCCTTCCCGGTAAATCGATTCGAATATTTCGAGGTTGGGGGCATCGCCGCTCATGACTTTGGTATATCTGCCGATACCCGACAGGTCTAGCGTGACACGAGCGGCAAAACGTTTGGTATCGCCGCGCTTGAACTGATTTTTCACCACAACATACTGGCGGGCTTGCGGGTCAAGCCCTTTCACCACGTCGAACACTTCCGGTTCAAACTTCATGTCGTCAACATAATGTGCGCGGTCGGCGTTGGGGTTCGCCGCCAGAATCTGTGTCCCGCACTGCTCAATCACTGCCGGGGCGATATCATCTTTGATGATCTCAGCCGGGGATTGAGTGCCGACGACCAGCATCCCGTTCAGCTTACGGATGGTTTTCAGCTTGTTATAAGCAAAGTCCTTAAACACCGGGTCGCGTAACCACTTCCAGAATTCATCCATGAAAATGACCAGGCGTCGCCCGTCAAGCAGGCTGGTAATGCGGTACAGCAGATAAAACGAGATTGGCGCACATACGCTTGCATCGTCCAGGAACTCCGTTCCGTCGATGCCGAAGTTATCGCAGTTGCTGATATCGAACGTGTCAGACTCGTTATCAAACACCCAGCCGAACTCACCGCCCTGCGCCCACTGTGACAACCGAATGCTAAGGCCGTTTTCCTGGGCTTCTTTCGTAGCCGGCTCAGGCAAATTCTCCAGCATTCGGGTAATGCCGTAGACGCGATATTGTGGCTCGTCATTCATCACAGCATTAACCGCATCACTCAGACGGCGTTCATCGCGTGGGAAGATCGTCGAGCCGTTGCGGGTACAAAGGATTTTCATCAGTTGCTTGATGAAATTGATATTGCGTTTGGTTGCTGGCAACGAGAACGGGTTCCACCCTGTAGACTCACCACTGATAACCCGATAGTAACGGCCACCCAGCGCCCGGATGTTCATCTCTGCGCCCCGGTCTTTATCGAGGTAAACGGTTGTCAGCCGTTTGGTTTTGGCATCCGGGGAGAAGCTATCCTCACGCCCGTATTTCTGCTGCATGATCTCAAAGAACGTCATCAACATGGTTTTACCCGAACCGTTCGTACCGAGGATGCAGGTACTGGCCGGGTTCTTTTCGTTGAATTCGTCCTTATCTGCCAGTGTGTTATGCAGGTTGATATAGTAGCCATCTCCTGACGGGGTGCGCAGTAAAGCCATAGCATCCCCCCAGGGGGCTTTATCGCGCTTGCCCGGATAGAAATTATGGAGTGCGGCCAGCTCCACAAAGTTTTGGCTACTTAGCTCCCCTTTACGTGGCCGCAGGTTGTAGTTGCCTGGCAGTTGCGCCATATACGCCGCTGAAAGCGATATTTCTGCCGGAACAGGCGTTATCCCGATGTTGTTCAGCGCATTACTGATTTCGTTAGTATCAGCCACTAGGTTTTCCAGCGACGGGGAATACACCATGATGGAAAAATGGTGCTTTCCGTAAGCGATTTTCCCCGATGTCAGCAGGTCAAGCGCCACATCCAGATCCAGCCGCTGGGAAACAGCATCGTCATCGGCACTCATCAAAAGGCGACGGGTACGCTTAATGGCTTTCTTCGCTTCCTCGCGTGACATGCAGGTATAGGACTGCGTGATCACGTAATCGCAGGGGGCATAAAGAAGGGAGTCCATCATCCCCGTGGCGGTTTCTTCGGAGAACTCTTTAACCTCCAGCCCCCGGAAATATTGCGTACCGTTGGCGTGGTTTATCTGCCCGGATTCAGCCGAAAAGAACAACGCCGCCGCTCCCATCACGTCATAGGCCGGGGTGCGGGTGACGCGCACCTTTCGCCACTGGTGCGTTAACAGATATTCATAGAAAGCCAGTTGCGACGAAAACACCGCGCTTCCTTCGGTAAACGTACCGAGAGGCCGCGCACCATAGCGCGACAGCGCGGTATCGAGCGTGCTTTTTATTTCCAGCATTTCCAGCAAAGCACCGTCCAGTTCCTTTAGTTTCTGGCTGTCTTTCATCCGTTTGCGTTCTGCTTTTTCAAGGCTGACAAACGGGCGATAGCAGACTGTCAGGAACAGGCGGTTACGCCGGAACACCCCGACAGAAGCGTAGTAAAGACGGCTAACTTCATCGGCATACGGGTTGCCGGAATCTTTATGAAGATTGTCGGTAAACGTATTGCGGTCGTTATGGATATAGAAAGTGACGGGCATACCTTCGAATGAGTGGATTAGCCCGTGTAACTGGTTCGTCCCGAACTGGAGTGATTCGTCAGACTCGCAGTCGAACGGCGTTCCCATCAATTCCCAGGTGCAGTACAGATCGCTTTTAGGTGAGCGAACCACATGCTGATGAATGTGCGATGAGTACGGAATATACTTCTTGATGGTGGCACACTGATTTAGTTTCATGGCGTCGAGAAACTCCTTGATATCAACAGCCTCATGCTCAACGGGCATAAGTGTTGTTGCGCCAAATAAACGGTTTGCTACCGGTTTTCCCTTCACTCTCAGCCAAACGGCAATCAGATTGAACCGCATTGGTTCATTTCTGGTGAGGGATTTCATCACCAGAAATTCGACGGGAAGTAAGAACAGGAGTGCGACGGAAGTCCAGACAGCAACGATGATGGTTACACCCGTGACAGCCAGCAGGGGCACCATAGGCACCCCCCACAGCGCCGCCGGGCGTTTCATTGCCTTGAGCAGCTTTGCCATATGTTCAGCCTCTTAGCTCATCAGCAGAGCGCCGATTTCACTGCCTCCGCCAATTAAAATGCCGCCAATGATGATGTAGCCGCACTGCGACAGGCTCTCGCCTTTCCACAGGGTCTTATAGCCAATCCAGATCACGGCCACGGTGATCGTGATTGCCGCCAGACCATGCAGCCCGGTTGACACTTTTTGCATGACAGTATTTGCCCGCTGAAATCCGTCGGCCAGTGCCGGGGTTGCAGAAAAAGTCGTCAGCGTACAGGCCGAAACGGGGGGGACCACAGCTTTTAGCTTGCGGAAAAGTATCATTATTCCTCCTCCTCACGGGGTGACAGGGAGAAACTCCGGCGCACTGACGGCGCGGAGAACGGTGCGATGAAGATTTTTTCTTGGCGGAGTTTCGCAGGGACGCCACGGACGACGACTCCGGGCCAGATCTCGTGGTGACGGGATGAGTCACTGGCAGGGGCGGTTTTCAGGGGAACGGCAACTGATGATTTGTCCTCACGGGTTCCGGGGACCGCATAGCGGGATGATCCCGGCGGATAACCGATTCGCTGGATATAGCTCGTTCCGGAAAACGCCGTTTCAGGTTGTTGCCCGGTACTGAAATTGCCGGAATAATAACAACTCAGCGCCCTTTTCAGCGTGCCGCCGCGCCGGTAGCAGTCTCTGAGAATGTGTTCGAAGACGGACAGATTGGTACAGGGATCAAGTAGCTCTGTGGCGGACACACCATAATGGCGGAAATTGGTGCTGGTGATTTGCATCAGCCCGACAGAGTAACGGCGATCCTGTGCTGTCAGGCGGCGGAGAATATGCTCTGCATCTCCCCGGCTGGCTGGCAGGTGAGAAATAATGTGTTGATCGCCGAAAGAGGGGCCGGCCTTCGGGACAATCTCAGCGATGGCATAAGGGTTAAAACCGGATTCCACCCGTGCCACGTCGAATGCCGTGGACGGATGAATGCTGGCGGCGCACTGCATGGCTATCGCCAGAAAGGCTGTGGTGGAAAGCATGGTGACCTCAGTAAACAAGTGACATGCAGGGTCTGCTGATACTGCATGCTGTGGGAACAGAATTAAGGGTGGTTACGACACGGTTTCGATGGGGCCCGTATTCTGTGGTGGATTATTTTCCTCCCGGGGCTCAAGCAGGACCAGTTTGCCGGAAACGGCAATACCGGGCGTCAGGACAATATTCAGACCGGATTTACCGTGGTGGGGAAAGGCGACTCCGACCTTTGTCCACCAGGTATTTTTCTCACCCTGAGAGTCCGGATGACTTTCCTGGGCAACATACGCGTAATAAACAGGCTTTCTCATAGTGTCCTCGTTTAATTAAAATTGTTGAAGATGATCTCTTCGATCACATTCCGATCCTGCATTCCGGTTTTAACGGGTCAGCGAGAACATTCAGCGGCACCCTGAATTATGGTTGTGTGACAGCCCGCTCCATATTGTTAAAGAGCATGGTCAGGATGCAGGAGGGGGAATGAAATTTTAACGGGAAAATAAATACCGGAAGGAATGATAAAAAAGTATTTGAAATTAACGTATTACTGGCACGGTGTGTGTGTGCATGAATGATGACGGGCGGGCTGATAATAATATTTGTTGATTATTATCAGGTTAAATTAAACATCCGGAGGAAGACTTTCTTTATATGTCAGATGGGGTTGTATGCTGTCTCTGTGGCTGAATTTGGTAACGACAATAATGTGTAAGGCGTGAAAGACAGGAATACAGTAGTCCCTTTTGTTGTAAGGGACGGTCTTTAATCTGGTTAAACGTTTCCCGGCCACTTAGGCCGATACTTACCGGGCCGGGTGGTGAAATTCGTTTTCATGCCGCAGTGGTATCCGTCTGTACCTGTTGCATAAAAAACACAGAGTTATCTGACATATTTCCAGACATTACCGGGAACCTTATCAAAGTACTGGTTTATTACAATCTCTGCGCGGCGATAATCTGCTGCGGCATAAAGCATTTCAAGCTCATTCCCTGTGAGCTTTTCTTCCATATGCCCGACAACCTTTTCCAGCAGGCTGCCGTCATTTATTTACCGCAGTTTTCTGACGAATTCCATCTTGTTTGCCGGTTTGTTCATGTCTGACCTCTGGTGTACTGACTGTAAAAAAGGATTGCCACAGCAGGAGATGTGAGCAGGTTATTCATCCATGACATGGAGGCACGGGAACCTGAAAACAAGCCGGCTGGTGCATATTAAAATGTGCGGAGCTATTCTCCTCCGCACATACAGATTTAACGTCTGCGTTTCTCCAGTATCGACTGACAGTCAGTACAGGTTGTTACACCCGGCAGCGTCTGACGGCGTTTTTCCGGAATAGCCTTGCCGCAAAATCGACAGTGCTGCAGGGAAGGTGTCGGTGTGGGTCTTAACCGGCTTTGTTCAATCAGTGCTTCTAGGCACCGTTCATTAAACGCCTGATCGCGATCGATTTCATCTGGCACGTTGTATTCTCCTTACCGTGTTCTTTCTTTCGCAATGCGTGATGCAGTTCCAGACAACGGTCAGCGAGGGGGCAGTACACGATGAAAGGTTTTCTGTAACCTGCATCATGGCGTCCAGCGCCTCCGGGGAATCAATGTTTTCGACCCGATATTTTTGCCACTGATGCCAGATTGCAGCATCGGTTTCTTCATCCGGAATGGGTGTTCTCCCGTTTGGAACGGAGACACCGAGTAACCGGCGGCGTGCACAGGTTTCTCTGGAGCCAACCCCGAAATAACGGTTCATCAGTGCGATTGAGCCCCCCAGCCTGACAGCTCTGTTCAGTTGTTCCTGACGCCTGTTTTCCTCGTGGGATGATGCCAGTAATTTTTGCAGGACATCATGGCGGATAGTAATATCGACAAGCGGTAAAGGTGCCTGACTGAGGGTGATAAGATCGTTTATTGATAAGCAACCGAGCAAATTCATTTCATCGTAAGTGAATCCCATAGTTTCGCAGTGATGAATATTTCCTTCCCGTAGCGCCTGAAGAGCAACGGTTAATATAATATGATTCAGGGATGGAAGCATGAAATTGACTCCTTAACTGAATAAGTGCTCAGTAATTCAGCTGAATATTCAGTGAATGGTATAGTTTCATATAGCACAATACCGGGCAGGTCTGAAATATACATGCAGGTGCTTTTTTTTATACCTGCAGGATCGAAGTTTATGAGTGCAGGGATATTAATGTTCATCATCTTCTCCTCATTGCGTCTTTATCGGTCAGATAACTTTTTGTTGATCCACTCGTCAATCTCAGACTCGAGCCAGGCAACACTAGCAGGGCCTATTTTTATTGAACGGGGAAATGCACCCTCTTTCATATAAAGGTATATCTGTGAACGCTTCAGCCCTGTTTTTTGCTCAACCTGTCTGAGGCGTAGTAACTGATAAGATGTCATATATCCTCCTGTGACTGAAATAAACGGTGGCCGGAGAATAAAAAAACACAGTGGAAGCCTGAGAGAAAGCTGGTGAGCCCTAAATAAGGGATGCAAAACCCTTATTTAGGGTTGTCGGCCATTACAAATGGGGATGGTATTAGCCGGATAAGGATGTCGAAGATGGCGAACCACGCTTCAGCGCATTTTTCAGTGTTTCAGCGTCCAGTTTTTCCCCGATGCCATCGTCTGATGCCCATTGTTCAAAAATAGAAAGGAGCTTATAGGGATGATTCAGCAGTGGGCTGATAGTATCATTGTGCTTGCAGGCCAGCCAAAACAGGCGTGATAACGGTGTTGTCATACGGGAAGGTGAAATGGGATGACTCTCCCTTTTTTTGTATAAATTAATTAGTCTTTCGACTTCGGTGTGGCGAATAACAAAACAGGCATCAGGCGGTAATGTATAAAGAGGAAAGCACCCATTGTGATTATATTTTATGGTCGTCACTTCTGTTAGTTTTTTTATGACATCTAATGCTGTGTTTTTAGGTAGTCTGGAAATTTGTTTTTCTACGCGTTCTTTCCAACTCATCGTTTCGAAAATTTGAAAAAGCTCCTCTGAAAATCTTACTATAATACCATGGTTAGTTTTTCTTGCCCCCACAATTGGGGAGGGAAATTTAAGTTCACGTGCCAGTATGCGCTGAATCAAAACATATTCATAGCCTATCAGGGGGGTATCTATAATTTGTTGCACAGGACAAACATATCTGGCTTCTGTACAGAGTCTTAAATTTTGACCATAAATAAAACCGTCCCTGTCAAGCATGCATAGTTTATCAAGTAGGTCTCCCTCAAACTGCCTGAATTTTATTTTTCCATTAAAAGTTTGTATCTTCTTAAGTATCACAGGAGACTGGAAATAGACCGATAGTAGGATGTTGCCACTCAAGGCATGACGATAAATATCGCTAGGAGTAATTTTTTGTTTTATGGTTTTGGTAGTGATCTCAACTGCTTCCGTTATAGTGACCCATGTTGACATATAATGAGTTATAAGCAATGGCTGATATTTTTTTGACATAATATTATCTCCTTCTACACAACAATTCGTTCCGTTAAGGAAAAAGATTGGTGTCACAAGTATTTATTTATGATTAATCAGAGGGTTTATGACAGAGAAAAGGATGTATATTTCTGAGTGAACATGTACAGGCCTATGGGGTGACTATTTAATGAGTAAATGCCGAATGATTTTCGGGGTGATGATTATAACTTGAGGAAAAATCCCAGCGTGGTTTGAGTAGTGTACCTGAGTGATATTTGTGTTATGTATGCATTGATTGCAGCAGAATAAATATAGTTCAGGCTAGTATAGTTTGTGGTAGCTATGAGAATATATAATCTATTTTACCTATAAAATAATTTATATGTATGGGG
>NZ_JAGRQY010000054.1:0-9965 GCF_018223905.1 Klebsiella sp. 28 | reverse complement strand
CGGTGGCGGAAAAGAGTTCAATTTTGCCGGAGGGGGTGGAGAGCGGATAGCGCTGCGGATCGGCGCGAAAATCGGCGAGAAAAATTTGCGGCCGCTTCGGCGCGCTGTACTCCAGCACCCCTTGCTGCCAGAAGTCATCGAACGAGGGCAGCGCAATACCCTCCTCCTGCGCCCGCGGTCTTGACTCCTCATAGAGATGACGCAGCCACTGCCCGGCGTCCCGCCCTTCGCTGAATGCTTCCCCGAAGCCCAGCCGCCCGGCCAGATCGCAGAAAATGGCGTAATCGTCACGCGCTTCGCCCACCGGCGGGATCTGCGCGCTCATGGCGATCATAAACCCGTCGTGACCGCCGCTGCCGATATCCTCTCGCTCCAGCGAGGTGGTGGCCGGCAGAACGATATCGGAGAATTTGGCCTGCGCGGTCCAGTACTGCTCATGCACCACCACCGTCTCCGGGCGGCGCCAGGCCTCGCACAGTCGGTTGATGTCCTGATGATGATGAAACGCATTGCCTCCCGCCCAGTAGACTAAACGGATATCGGGATAGCGCCGCTGCTGACCGTCGAACTCATAGGTTTCTCCCGGGTGCAGCAGCATATCGGACAGCCGCGCCACCGGGATAACGCTGTCCACCGCATTCTCCCCGGCGGGTAAGCGTGGGCCGGAAAACGCTTTTCGCACCGCGCCCGCCAGGTTGGTGCAGGCGTAGCCAAACCCGAGGCCGCCGCCCGGGGTGCCGAGCTGTCCCAGCAGCGCGGTCAGGGCCACCGTCGCCCAGTAGGCCTGCTCCCCTTGACGGGCGCGCTGGATAGACCAGGAGATATTCACCATCGTCCGGTGGCGGGCCATCTCCCGCGCCAGGTCGGCGATGCGCTGGGCGTCCAGGCCGGTAATCGCCGCCGCCCACGCCGGGGTTTTCGCTACGCCATCGTGCTCGCCCAACAGATAAGCGCGATAGGGGGCAAACCCGACGGTATGGCTGGCAACAAACGCCTGGTCGTAGAGAGACTCAGCGATCAGCACATAGCTCAGGGCCAGCAGCAGTGCGGTATCGGTGCCCGGCCGAATGGCCAGCCACTCGGCTTCGGGCACCGCGCTGAGGTCATTGCGCACCGGACTGATATTGATAAACCGGGTGCCGTTGGCCTGCATCTTATCCAGCCAGTACTGGAGCATATGGTCATTGGCGCCGCCGCCGTTGACCTGGGCATTGCGCAGCGGCAGTCCGCCGATGGCGACAAACAGCTGACACTCCCGGGCCAGCTCGGAAAAATGGGTATGCTGCCGGTGCAGCGGGCTCAGCGGCCCGAGAATATGCGGCAGAATACGCTCGCCCGCGGCGCTGCTATAGGTATTGGTGCTGGCGGTGTACCCGCCAAAGCCCTTGAGAAACCGGTGCAGCTGGCTCTGCGCATGGTGAAAGCGTCCAGCGCTGGCCCAGCCGTAGGAGCCGCCGTAGATCGCCTCATTGCCGCAGCGCGCCTTGACCGAGCGCAGCTCGCGCGCCAGCAGGTCCAGGGCCACCTCCCAGCTGACTTCGACAAAGGGCTCTTTACCTCGCCCTTCTCGTGACGCCGGCCCGTGCTGGAGATAGCCGGCGCGCACCGCCGGACGGCGAATGCGCGTTTGGCTGGTCACCGCGTCGGGGAGCGACTGGCCGATGCGTGAGGGATTTTTATCCCAGGGCACCGGCTTAACCGCCACGATCTCGCCCTCACGGCTCTCCACCTGCCAGGTTCCCCAGTGCATCACCGTATAATTATGCTGTTTCTTCATAGCGCCCGCGTTCTTCTCAGCTTAAGGTTCATTACAATAAAGCGGGGAAATAGGGTAATAATCCTTACCCGGCCAGACATTGCTCTGCTAAAAAAAGCTTTAGCCCGCGCAATCTTCTTTTTTTCTCTGTAGACGCCGTATTTCCCATGCACTCACAATATTAAAAAAATTGTCTTTATCCGCTAAATAAACACGGAATAAGTCAAAAATAAAACCACAAAATAAAAAGGTCTATCCGCCATCATGAAATATTTTCAGGTTCCTCATGACAAAATAAACTTTTTCTCTGACGTTTCTGCGATATAACATTCCTGGCATAACTTAGACTTATTTTGTATTTGAGGTGGCGAGGTGCTTCTTGTCATGCTACCGGTCCGCAACCACCTTCATCACAGGATCATAATAACAATGTCGCAGAAGAGAAAATTATTGCCTGCCGCGCTGGGACTGCTTTCCCTTGCCTCGCTGAGCGTCGCTGCCGCAGACGCCCTCTCCTTACAGGGAAAAACCATTGGCGTTGCCGTGGTCGGCACTCAGCATTTCTGGGATCGCGAGGCCTTTAAAGGCGCGACAGAGGAGGTGGAGAAACTGGGGGGCAAAGTCATTGGCGTCGATGGCGGCCGCGATAATCAGGTGCATGCCAATAACCACGATATTTTACTGTCACGCAAGGTGGACGCGGTAATTAGTATTCTCGGCGATAGCGCCGTCGAACCAAAATTTAAAGCATTGCGTGATGCCGGTATCCCGGTATTTACCGTAGATCATGTTTCTCAATATTCGGTCAACAATACTACTTCCGATAACTACACCTTAGGCTCAACCATCGGCCGCTACATGGCGGATGAATTAGGCGGCAAAGGCAACGTCGCCGTATTTAACGCCTTCTCCAGCGCGCTGCGTATTTGCGGAATTCGCTACGATCAGTGGAAATATGTCCTTAAGGATTATCCGGATATTCATATTATCCAGCCCGAGCTCGCGGAACAGTTCGCCAACTCGCCGGAAGACGCGCGCAAGAAAACCCTCGAATTACTCAGCCAGTATCCGAAAGGTAAACTGGACGCCATCCATGTCGCCTGCTGGGATCAACCGGCCATCGGCATCGTCCAGGCGCTGGAAGAGACCGGTCGCGATAAAGACGTGAAAGTGACGGCCATCGACGCCGGTCCGGAGACCCTGGAGATCATGGCGGAGCCCGGCAGCCCGTTCGTGGCTAACGTCGCGCAGCAGCCGCATCTGATCGGCCAGACCTCGGCTGACAACGTGGCCCGCTACTTTGCCGGCCAGAAACTACCGGTGCAAACCTTTATTCCGGTGGTTCCGGTGAAAGGTCCGCAGGAAGCGAAAGCGGTGTATAAACAGTTGGGATACGGCGAGCTGCAGTGATTAATCAACATCCTGGCGGGGGGAACGCCCCGCCGCTGGTCTGGTCATGGAGCAGATCGGTAAACGTTTTGCCAGCGTCACCGCGCTTAATGCGGTTACCCTGCGCCTCAATCCGGGGGAGATTCATGGCCTGATTGGCGAGAACGGCGCCGGTAAATCGACGCTGATCAAGATCCTCGCCGGTGTCTATCAGGCCGACAGCGGCAGCGCCACCCTCGACGGTCACCCGCTGCCCCTCGGCAATCCGGCAGCCATCGAAGCCGCCGGCATCCGCGTTATCCACCAGGAGCTGAACCTGATCCCGCACTTTACCGTCGCGGAATCGGTGTTTCTGGGCCAGGAGTATCGCACCCGCTGGGGGGCGCTGGATCGCCGACGGATGAAGGCCGCCACGGCGCAATTTTTCCAGCAAAACTGGCAGCTGGCGATCGACCCCGAACGGCTGGTGCGCGACCTGAGCCTGGCCGAGCGCAAGCTGGTGCAGATTGCCCGCGCGCTGATCGACGGCGCAGCGCGGCTGGTGGTGTTCGACGAACCCACCGCCCCCCTGGAGGCGCAGGAGGCCAGTCTGGTCTCCTCCGCTATCCTGCGCCTGCGCGACCAGGGCATTGCCATTCTGTATATTTCCCACTACCTCAATGAGATAGCCACCCTCTGCGACCGCGGCACCGTACTGCGCAACGGGGAAGTGGTCGGCTACCCGGACCGCGACCTGCTGCAAAATACCGAGGCGCTGATCGCCATGATGGTCGGCCGGGAAATCGACCAGCTGTATACTCCGCGCCAGCGCCCGGCGGCAGACACCGGGGCGACCCCGCTGCTCTCGGTGCGCCAGCTGAGCGACGGGCGGCAGCTGCAGGATCTCTCTTTTGATATTCAGCCGGGCGAAATCGTCGGCGTCGCCGGCCTGCTGGGCGCCGGACGCGATGTGCTGGTCGACTTACTCTACGGCTTACGCCCGGCGGAACGCGGCACCATCCACCTCGAGGGCCGGCCGCGGCGCATTCGTACGCCAAAGCAGGCGATCCGCGCCGGCATGGCGCTGGTGCCGCGCGACCGCCGCCATCAGGGGCTGATCCTGCCCTTCACCACCGCCGACAATATTAATCTCGCCTCGCTGCCGGAGACCGCCACCTTTGGCTGGGAGCGGCGGGGTATCGCCGAGCAGAAAGCGCGCGACTGGATAGAACAGCTGGCAATCCGCCCGGGACGCCCGGGGCTGCCGGTACGCTACATGAGCGGCGGTAATCAGCAAAAAGCGATCCTCGCCCGCTGGCTGGGGACCGATGCCCGGCTGTTTATTCTCGATGAACCCACCCTGGGGGTCGATATCGGCGCCCGCCGGGATATTTATCAACGTACGCGCCAGCTGGCCGATCAAGGACGGGCGGTGCTGGTCTCCTCCAGCGACGCCCCCGAACTGCTCGGACTATGCGACCGGATCCTGGTCCTCTGGCGCGGCGCGCTGGCGGCCAATCTGCCCACCCGCGGGCTAACGCTGGACGCCCTGCTGGTGGCGATCAACGGCGGACAGGAGCCTTCACCATGAGTACTGCTATCCAGCGTCGCGGCCGTCCGGGCCTGGCGACGCTGATTGAAAAATTTCCCCTGATCCTGTTTCTGGCGCTGCTGGTATGGCTGAGCGTACAGTCGCCCTACTTTCTCAGCTGGCAAAATATCAGCCTGATGCTGGTCCAGAGCGTTCCGCTGGCAATCCTCTGTTTCGGCCTGGTCTGCGTTATCGCCGTGGGCGGAGATGACGTGGTCTCCGGCGGCATCGACCTCTCCCTGCCGGCGACGGCGGTGCTCGGCGTCGCGCTGCTCAGCCTCGGGCTGGCCGAATGGCACACGCCGTATCTCCTGCTGCTGGCGCTGCTGGCGGCGGTTTGCCTGCTGTGCGGGGCGATCAACGGCTTGCTGGTGCTGGCGGCCGGCCTGCCGCCGCTGCTGGCCACCCTCTCGACCTCGGTGGCGTTTACCGGTCTGACAGATCTGTTGACCGGCCAGCGACGCATTGCGGTCAGCGATCCGCTGATGGTCGCCTTTCGCGACAACAGCGTGCTGGGCCTGCCCTGGCCGCTGGTCTACCTGCTGGGGGTGTTTATCCTGTTCCAGTTCCTGCTCCACCACTCCCGCTTCGGCCAGCATGTGCAGGCGGTGGGCGGCAATCGCGATATGGCGCAGATGAGCGGCTTGAACGTGCGCCGCTTGACCCTGCTGGTCTGGCTGTTAGCGGGCATTGCCGCCGGGCTGGCTATTCTGCCGCTGCTCAGCCAGGGCTCCGGCAGCTCCAGCGGGACGGCCACGCCGCTGCTGCTGGAGACCGTGCTGGCGACCTTTATCGGCGCCGCCTTCTCGCGCCGTCGGGTGGTCACCATCTGGGGCGCGCTGCTGGGGGCAATCCTGGTCAACGCCCTCTCTAACGGGCTCGGCCTGCTGGGGGTCAATATCTTCTGGATGGGCGCCATTAAAGGCGGCCTGATCCTGGTGGTGCTGGCGGCCTCGGCGGTCAGACACAAAGGAGGCGAGGCATGAGTCAAATCACCCTGAAAACCTCTGCGTCGGCGGAACAGACGGCCAGCAGCCCGCTGGCCTGGCTGTCGCGGGCCGGATTTGGCGTCATCATCCTGCTGGCCATCGCCCTGTTTGGCTGGGCGAATCCGGTATTTTTAACCGTGGATAACTGGGCCAACCTGCTGCAGGGCAGCGCGATCCTGCTGATTGTGGCGATGGCGATGACCCTGATCGTCAGCGCCGGGGCGATTGATCTGTCGGTGGGCGTCGCGCTCGATTTCGGCGCCGCCTTCGCCCTCGTCGCCCTGAAAACCTGGCATCTGCCGTGGCAGGCCGCGGTGGGCTGCGCCCTGCTTGGCGGGGTGCTGATTGGCCTGCTCAATGCCTTTCTGATCCTCATCTGCCGGATCCGTCCTTTCCTCGCCACGCTCGGCACCTGGTTTATCGCCAGCAGCGCCGAGCGCATCTATACCGACGGCGGCGGCGCGATAGCCTATCGGCGGATGGCTCCGGAGTATCACGACCTGGCGGTGGGCAACCTTGGTGGGATCCCCACGCCGGTAGCGATCGTGCTGGCGCTGTGGCTGGCGGCCTGGCTGGTTACCGAGCGCACCCTGTGGGGCAAATATGTCCGCGCCATCGGTCAGAACAGCGAAGCGGCGCGTATCGCCGGGATCCGCGATCGCCTGACCATGCTCGGCGTGCTGGTGGCCGCCTCGGCGCTCTGCGCCGTCGGCGGGGTGATCCTCTCCGCCAACCTGCGGCAGTTTACCCCGCTGGCCGGGCAGTCTTACCTGATGGACGCCATTGCGGCAGTATTTATCGGCACTGCCTTTACCCGTCTGGGCCGGGTCAGCATCCTCGGCACCCTCGGCGGCGTGCTGTTCCTTGCCATTATTGATAACGGCCTGAACCTGATGGGGCTCAATTATCTGGTGAAGGATGCGCTGGTCGGCGTGATTCTGGTGGTGGCCCTCGCCCTATCCTTCTGGCAGGCGCGCCTGCGCCAAACGCATCGCTAAACGGGAGAACGATGGCAACCTTTGACGCCGTATTTGTCGGCCTGACTATTCTGGATATCGCCGGGCGCCCGGTGGTGGCGATCCCGCCGCGCGGCGGCGTCGCCTTTATTGAGCAAATTCGTCTCAACCCCGCCGGCACCGCCGCCGGGGCTAATATCAACGCCGCGAAGCTCGGGATCCGCACCGCAGCGGTGGCCTGCCTGGGCGAAGATGAAAAGGCCGACTTTATCCTCGCCAGCTATGCCCGGCTGGGCATCGACTGCTCGCTTATCCAGCGCACCGCGCTGAAGGAGACCTCGGCGACGATCCTGCCGATTCGCCCCAACGGCGAACGTCCGGCCCTGCACTGCCGGGGCGCGTCTGACGCCCTGTTTGTCAGTGAAGCGGAATTTGACGCCGTCCTTGACTGTCGTTTCCTGCATCACGGCGGGACCGGGCTGCTGGCGGCAATGGACCAGGGACAGAGCGCGCGGCTGTTGCAGGCGGCCAAAGCGCGCGGAGTCACCACCAGCTTTGACCTTATCGCCCCGAATGAAGAGACCCTCGAACTACTGCGGCCCCTGTTGCCGTCGGTGGATTATTTCATGCCTTCGCTGGAGGAAGCCGCCTTTCTCTCCGGAGAGACGCAGCCGGAGGCCATCGGCCGCTTCTTCCTGGCGCTCGGCGTGGGCACCTGCATTCTGAAAGACGGCGAGAACGGCTCCTGGCTTATCGGCCGCGATGGCGGGCCGCAGCATATTGCGCCGTGGCCGGTCGAGGCGGTGGATACCACCGGCTGCGGCGACAGCTACTGCGGCGGGTTTATTGCCGCACTGGCGCGCGGACTCAGCGTGAAAGCAGCGTGTGACGTCGCCTCGGCGGTGGCCGCGCTGGTGGCGACCGGGATGGGATCGGATGCCGGGGTAGTGGACTGGGAACAGACCCAGGCTTTTATGGCGGCCCATCGCCCCTGACGATGGACCCGCGCCGCTGCAGAATGCGGCGGCGCAAGCGGCTTAACGCCACTGGTACAGCAGCGGCTCCCCGGCGACATAGCGCTGAAGATCGGCGGCAATCATCGCCGTGTGTTTGGCGATACTCTCCCGGGTGGCTCCGGCGATATGCGGCGTGATAATCACGTTATCGAACTCGATGACAAAAGGATGATCGCGCCACAGCGGTTCGCGGTGATAGACATCCAGCGCCGCGCCGCCCAGCGGGCCGTGGCGCAGGGCATCAATCAGCGCTGCCTCGTCGACCACCGCCGCGCGAGAGGTATTGATCAGCAGCGCGCCGGGCTTCATGCTGTTTAACAGCGCGGCATTCACCAGCCCGTCGCTGTGCGGCCCGCTGCTCAGGTGCAGGCTGACGATATCCGCCTCGCGGAACAGCGCCTCCAGGGTCGTTTTCTGTAGCCCTGGCTCATTGATATCCTCTGCGGCGACGAACGGATCCACCACCAACACCGCCATGCCGAACGCCCGGGCGATACGCGCCACCCGGCGGCCAATGTTGCCATACCCCACCAGCCCCAGCGTTTTATTGCGCAGTTCAGTGCCTTTAAACACTTCATAGGGGCTTTCCGGGCTCACGTCCCAGACCACATCCCGCCGCAGACCCTGCTGGGTGGCGGCGGCGGCATTGTCAGCCTGCGTGAATTCCCCCCGCTTCAGCGCCGCATGAGATTGCGGAATATGGCGCGCCAGGCTGAGCATCAGGCCAAGCGTCAGCTCCGCGGCGGCATCGGCATTGCGCCCCGGGGTGTAGAGCACCCGGATGCCGCGCGCCTGGGCGGCCTGGGTATCAATATTCACCGGATTCGCGCGGGTGCAGGCGATCACCTGCAGGCGCGGACAGGCGGCCATCACCGCGTCCGTCACCTCATCATAGCTGGTCACCAGCACCTCGGCGTCGTGGGCCAGCTCAATCAGCTGACCGGCGCTGAGTTTCGGTTTGCCCAGCGCCCACCCCTCCACCAGCAGCTCGCCCAGCTGGTGGAAGGCGCTAAGGTCGCCAGCATGCTCGGCGGTAAAAACGATTTTCATGGTTGTAGGTCCTGAGAAAGAGGTTGAAGGGCGGCCTGTCTGGCCTGCCATACCGGCAGCATCTGCTCGCGCAGCAGGCGGTAAACGGGATACAGCGCCGCGTAGCGGGCATGCGCCTGAGGGCGCGGCTGATAGCGGGTCTGCGCCAGCGGAGGCGTCTCGGCCAGCGCCGCGACGCTACGGGCCGCCAGGATCGCCGCGCCGCGCGCGCTCAGTTCGTTAAAGGCGCTGGAGACCACCGTGCGTCCGGTACAGTCGGCGATAATCTGCAGCCAGGTCGCCGAGGCTGCGCCGCCGCCGGTCAGATACAGCTCGCCGCCCTGCGGATAACCCTGCAGCGCATCGACAATGGCGAAGGCCAGGCCTTCAAACACCGCGCGCTGCAGTTCGGCGCGGGTGGTGTGCGGGCTAATGCCGAAAAAGCCGGCCCGCGCGTCCGGGCTGTAAAACGGCGCACGTTCGCCATTGAGGTACGGCTGCCAGAAGACGCCGCCGCTGCCTGGCTCCACCGCCGCGATCGCCTGCTCCAGGCGCCCCAGATCGGCGTCCAGCGAAATATGCTGCTGCAGCCAGTCAATGTTTGGCGTACCGGCCTGCATCGGAAACAGGGAGATCACCTGTCCGGCTTCGGTATGGGTGACAAAGCGCGTCGCCTCGTTCACCGTCTGCGGGCCGCGGCAGACGATCCCGGTGCAGCAGGTGGTGCCGAGGATCGTGTAGATATCCCCTTCGTTGACCGCGCCGCAGCCCAGCGCGGCGCTACAGACATCCAGCGCCCCGGCGGCCACCGGCGTCGCGGCGGGCAGCCCGGTCAGCGCCGCCACCGCGTCGCTCAGCGTGCCGGCCGGGGCATCCGGGGCCAGCAGCGGGGGAAACAGCGGCAGCAGTTCGTTCAGCCCCATCTCGTTCATCACCACCGAGGACCAGCTGCCGGTCTGCTGATTGAGTAACGAGCTGCTGGCGTCCGTCAGCTCCAGCGCCGCCACGCCGGTCAGGCGAAAGCGGATCTAGTCCTTGGCGAAAAACAGATAGCGCGCGGCCGCCAGCCGCGCCGGCTGATACTGTTTCAGCCAGTACAGCTGCAGGCTGGTATTGCAGGGCTGCAGGTGGGTGCCGGTATCGGCGAAATAGCGGCGGTCGAAGCCGGGTCGGCGCAGCAGGTCGCTCATTAGCTCGTGGCTGCGGGTATCGCTCCACAGGATCCCCGGGCCCACCGGTTCGCCCTGCTCATCGCTGAGC
>NZ_JAGRQY010000053.1:0-23346 GCF_018223905.1 Klebsiella sp. 28 | reverse complement strand
GCGCCTGCGTTTAGGTGAAAGCGCTTTGGCAATTCAACCGTTAAATTAATCCCTTTTTAACAAGGAATTTCTATGGCACGCATTATTGTTGTGACTTCGGGCAAAGGGGGCGTTGGCAAGACCACCTCCAGCGCGGCCATCGCTACAGGTTTGGCCCAGAAGGGAAAGAAAACCGTCGTTATCGACTTCGACATCGGCCTGCGTAACCTCGACCTGATTATGGGCTGCGAACGTCGCGTCGTTTATGATTTCGTCAACGTCATTCAGGGCGATGCCACACTGAACCAGGCGCTGATTAAAGATAAGCGCACGGAAAATCTCTACATTCTCCCGGCTTCCCAGACCCGGGATAAAGACGCTCTGACTCGCGAAGGCGTCGACAAGGTTCTCGAAGAACTGAAGAAAATGGAATTCGATTTCATCGTCTGTGATTCCCCGGCAGGCATTGAAACCGGTGCGCTGATGGCGCTTTACTTTGCTGATGAAGCCATCATCACCACTAACCCGGAAGTCTCCTCCGTTCGCGACTCCGACCGTATCCTTGGCATTCTCGCCTCTAAATCCCGCCGCGCGGAAAATGGCGAAGAGCCAATCAAAGAGCATCTGCTGCTGACCCGCTACAATCCAGGCCGCGTTAATAAAGGCGATATGCTGAGCATGGAAGACGTGCTGGAAATTCTGCGCATCAACCTGGTAGGCGTGATCCCGGAAGACCAGTCAGTCCTGCGCGCATCCAACCAGGGTGAGCCGGTGATCCTCGATGCCGCCTCGGACGCAGGCAAAGCCTATGCCGATACCGTTGAACGTCTGCTCGGAGAAGAACGCCCTTTCCGCTTCATTGAAGAAGAGAAGAAAGGATTCCTCAAACGCCTGTTCGGAGGATAAATTATGGCTTTACTCGACTTTTTTCTCTCGCGAAAAAAGAACACGGCTAATATTGCGAAAGAACGCCTGCAAATCATCGTCGCCGAGCGCCGCCGCGGAGACGCGGAGCCGCATTACCTGCCGCAGTTACGCAAAGATATCCTGGAAGTGATCTGTAAATACGTACAGATCGACCCGGAGATGGTCAGCGTGCAGCTGGAGCAGCGGGACGGGGATATATCCATTCTTGAGCTGAACGTGACCCTACCCGAAACGGAAGAGTCGAAATCCTGACCTGTCGCGCTATCGCGAAAAAAAACCGGCTACGCCACGCGCCGCCGGTTTTTTAATGGTCTGAACCTGGCCGCGAACTAGCGCGGATAGTCGTTTAACAGCCTCTTCAGCCGCTCGGCCATTAGCTCCCCGCGCCAACCGGAAATCAGCTCAGGTTCACCGGCTTGCGTTTTCAGCTGCCAGTGCCAGTTCAGCAGCTGGTTGATCTGCCGACGCGACGCCAGCAGCTCCGCGCTTACGCCCTTCTCCGTGCTCACTTCCTGCACCAGCGCTTTAATATCTTTAAAGGCTTTGCGGTAGCCCGGCATGTCGATCAGGTTCTGCAGCGGCGCTGGCAGGGCCGACTCCGGCAGCGCCTGCGCTTTTTCGACCAGGCTAATCAGCGTTTTGCCGTGGAAGCGAATTTCGCTACCGGACAACCCGAGGCTGTCGAGCTCGCCCAGGCTGGTGGGCATATAGCGCGCCACGCTCCACAGATGCTCTTCCCGCACCACAAAGTTTACCGCCAGGTCGCGCTCGCGCGCTTTGCGCAGGCGCCACTCCGCCAACAGCTGCAGACAACCCAGCTGGCGGGTACGCAGCTGCCAGGCGTTGCCGATATCGCGCCAGGCCTCGGCCGGGTCGACCACCTCCTGACGACGCTGCAGCATCACGCGGCACTCGTCGAGCGCCGCCGGCAGCCAGCCAGCGCGATCGGTCTCCGCCATTAACTGGCTGGCGATCGGCAGCAGATACCAGACGTCGGCCGCGGCATATTCACACTGACGCTCAGTCAGCGGGCGCGCCAGCCAGTCGGTGCGGGATTCGCTTTTATCCAGCGCTACCCCGGAATACTCTTCCACCATCGAGGCGAAGCCCCAGGACATTGGGCGGCCGCAGAAGGCCGCCAGGATCTGGGTGTCAATCAGCGGCTGCGGCATCAGGTTAAATGCATTAAGGAAGACTTCTAAATCTTCGCTGCCGGCATGCAGGTATTTAGTCACATCCTGGTTGAGCAGCAGGTCGCGCATCGGCGCCCAGTCGTTAATCGTCAAGGGATCGATCAGAGAGACCTGCTGGCCGTCGAACAGCTGCAGCAGGCCCAGCTGCGGGTAATAGGTGCGGGTGCGGACAAATTCCGTATCCAGAGCGACGGCGGAGGCCGTGCTTGCCGCTTCGCAGACAGCGCGCAGGCCATCGTCGGTGGTGATCATCTGATAGTTCAAAGCATACTCTCTTAACTTGCGCCCATAAAAAACGCCGGCGTAGCCGGCGTCAGGCGACTCATTCGTTACTTAGCCTTTATTGTCCACTTTAGCGCGCGCTTCGTCACGCAGTTCTCGCCGCAAAATTTTCCCGACGTTGGATTTCGGCAGTTCATCACGGAATTCCACCAGCTTCGGCACCTTGTATCCGGTCAAATGGCGACGGCAGAACGTAATCAGCGCCTCTTCGGTTAACGCAGCATCTTTCTTGACTACGAAAATCTTCACCGCTTCGCCGCTGCTGCCGGACGGCACGCCGATGGCCGCCACTTCCAGCACCCCGCTATGCTGCATGACCACATCTTCGATTTCGTTCGGATAGACGTTAAAACCCGACACTAGGATCATATCTTTTTTGCGATCGACGATGCGCAGGAACCCCTCTTCATCCATCACCGCGATATCCCCGGTGTGCAGCCAGCCGTCTTTGATAATCTCATCCGTCGCGTCAGGGCGCTGCCAGTAGCCCAGCATCACCTGCGGCCCTTTAATACAGAGCTCGCCCGGCTGACCCGGCGCCACTTCGTTATCATCATCATCCACCAGTTTGGCTTCGGTGGAGGGCACCGGCAGGCCAATGCTGCCGCTGTGGTAGTCAATATCGTGCGGGTTAACGCTGACCAGCGGGGAACACTCTGTCAGGCCGTAGCCCTCCAGCAGATATTGCCCGGTCAGTTTTACCCAGCGCTCGGCCACCGCCTGCTGCACCGGCATCCCACCGCCGGCGGACAAATGCAGCGAGGAGAAATCAAGCTGCTGGAACTCTTTGTTGTTCAGCAAGGCGTTGAACAGGGTATTGACCCCGGTCATGGCGGTAAAAGGATACTTCGCCAGCTCCTTCACCAGCCCGGGGATATCGCGTGGGTTGGTGATCAGCAAATTTTGCCCGCCCAGTTCGATAAACAGCAGGCAGTTCATGGTCAGGGCGAAAATGTGATACAGCGGCAGCGCGGTCACCACGAACTCTTTGCCGCGATGCAGCAGCGGGCCGTAGGTGGCATTGACCTGCTCGAGGTTAGCCAGCATATTGCGGTGGGTGAGCATCGCACCTTTGGCCACGCCGGTGGTGCCCCCGGTGTACTGCAGAAACGCCAGATCTTCCGCAACGATCTCCGGCTTGACGTACTGCATGCGATAGCCGTGCTGCAACGCGCTGCGAAACGAGATGGCGTCCGGCAGGTGGTACTTCGGCACCAGGCGCTTAATGTACTTGACCACAAAGTTCACCAGCGTGCCTTTGGCGGTGGAAAGCTGGTCGCCCATGCGCGTCAGGATCACATGCTGGACCTGAGTTTTCGCCACCACTTTTTCCAGGGTATGGGCAAAGTTGGAGACTATGACGATCGCCGCCGCGCCGCTGTCGTTGAGCTGATGCTCCAGTTCGCGCGGGGTATATAAGGGGTTGACGTTAACCACGATCATCCCGGCGCGCAGGATGCCAAACAGAGCCACCGGATACTGCAGCAGGTTAGGCATCATCAGGGCCACGCGATCGCCCTTCTGTAACCCCAACCCCTCCTGAAGATAAGCGGCGAAGGCGCGACTACGCTCCTCCAGCTTACGGTAGGTCATCACTTCACCCATATTGATAAACGCCGGTTGGTCGGCGTAACGGGTGGTGGCATGTTCAAACAGTTCAACCAGGGATTGATAGCGGTCAGGATTTATCTCCGCCGGAACATCTGCGGGATAACGGTTTAGCCAAACCTTTTTCACTGCATCACCTCTGAAATAGTTATTCGTCGTCATCACAGCCCCTGGATAATACATTTTGTTAACATTATATTAACTCAGCGTACCAGTTTATTAATTAGGCAATGAGCAGGTTGCGAAGCGCGTCACTATTTTTTTTCTTATTCGACTGAAAACAAAGAAACAGCGGACCGGCCGCTGTTTCTTTGAACTAACATAAACAACAAAATCATTCGGTTACAACGTTTCTCACCTCAGCAGGGCCGGGATTGTACCAGCCCCAACCGCCATAGCCGTAGCCCCAGGGGCGCGGACCCAGCATCCACGGGTCGATAGGTTGCGGAGGCATCACCACCTGCTGCACTACGTTCCAGCGCTTGTAGCCGGTGGCGTTCATCAGCATAAATTTATACGGCGTGCTGCCCACCTTGCCGTCAACCACCCCGGCGATCGGTCCGACCACGGTCACTAGTTGACCGCGGAAATCCACCGGATCGAGGAAGCCATTGACGTCAGCAAAAATCCTTCCGCGGGACGGCTCGCCCAGCACTGGCCGCGCGCCGCTGTCCAGCGGTACGGTGGCGATTTCTAAGCGGGTTTTCCCCTGCTGGTTTTGTACATTGACCACCTTACCGCCAAAGCGCGCTTCCTGACCAACGTACAGCTGCGGGGCGTTCATCACCCGCACTAAATCCTGCTGCGGCGTCGGGCTGGTGCCTTTGATGGCATCCGGCACTGACACGCAGCCGCTTAGCGCAACGGCAACCGCCGCGGCTAACAGCCAGCGAACGCCCTGTTTTTGACCCGCCATGATGCGACTCCTTTTCTCAGTCTTCTTGTTACTGAGATTCACTCGCGGCCTGGAAGTTTCTTCCACGCCACCTCGTTTCGCAAATAAACCGGCTCCGCTTTCTCCACGGCCACGGTTTTCCCCGCCGCCAGCAGGTAACAGGCTAACGGCAGCATATCCTCCGCCGCCGGCAATTCAATTTCGCCGCTGCTTAAGGTCAGTCCGCTCGCTTTCGCCAGATCCGGCCACGCCTGCCATCCGGTGCCGACGGTGGCCCATTCGCCGGAAAGCTGTGCCAGTCGTTCGGCTACCGCGTCCGGTTTGAGCACCGCTTCCGTCTCTTCGCCATGCCAGACGCCCTGCTCGTCGCGCTGGTACTCGGCCCAGTAGACTTCGCCCATACGCGCATCAATGGCCGCCAGCACACGGGTGGCGCCGGTTTTGCGCCAGGCGCCCTGCGCCATGGTGGCCAGCGTGGAAACGCCAATCATTGGCAGTTCGGCGCCCAGCGCCAGCCCCTGGGCGATACCGATGCCGATGCGCACGCCGGTAAAGCTGCCCGGACCGCGGCCAAAGGCCAGCGCGTCCAGCTCGCTCAGCGTGGTGCCGCTCTCGGTGAGGACCTCCTGCACCAGCGGCAGGATACGTTGGGTATGTTCGCGGGGACAAATTTCGAAATGAGCACTAAGGGTGCCATCATTCCACAGAGCCGCGGAGCAGGCCTCTGTGGCGGTATCGATAGCCAAAATTCGCATGGGTGGTCACGCTCTCGTTACATAGTTCAGGCCTTCAGGCAGCCTGATTTCCGGCATACGGCCAACCCGCCGCCATGCCGCCCGAAGTCTATTGGGAACCGCTAATTAACAAAATGGCGCGCAGCTTAACACATTTTAGTGCGGATTACCTTGCCGGCGGTACGGCGAGAAAGCGCACCGCCCGACGGATATCGCGGGTTCGCGGCGCCGGCGGCAGACTGGCCAGGAACACCGCGCCGTAGGGGCGCATCACCAGCCGGTTGTCGCAGATCACCAGCACCCCGCGGTCGTCGATATCGCGGATCAGGCGACCCACCCCCTGCTTGAGGGTGATCACCGCATCCGGGAGCTGCACTTCATCGAAGGGATCGCCGCCGCGCAGCCGGCAATCTTCCATCCGCGCTTTTAGCAGCGGATCGTCCGGCGAGGTGAACGGTAGCTTATCGATAATCACCAGCGACAGCGCGTCGCCGCGCACATCGACTCCCTCCCAGAAGCTGCTGGTAGCCACCAGCAGCGCGTTGCCGGCGCTGACGAACTGCTGCAGCAGCTGGCCTTTGCTGGTCTCGCCCTGCAGCAGCACCGGTAGCGTCATGGTGGCGCGGAACTGCTCCGCCAGATCGCGCATCATGGCGTGCGAGGTGCACAACATAAAGCAGCGACCATCGTTGGCCTCGATCAGCGGCTTGAGCATCGCCGCCAGGTGTCGCGCCGCGCCGGGCTGGTTCGGCAGGGGTAGGTTGCGCGGCACGCAGAGCAGCGCCTGGTGCTGATAGTCAAAGGGACTCGGCAGCAGCAGAGTCTGCGCCTCGTCGATCCCCAGCCGGGCGGTAAAGTGATGCAGATCGTCGTTCACCGACAGCGTCGCCGAGGTAAAGATCCAACTCCCCGACTTCTGCGCCATCACCTCTTTAAACTTCTCGGCCACGGTCAGCGGCGTCAGCGCGAGAGTAAAGTGGCGCGAGGTACACTCATACCAGTAGCTGTAGCCCGGCTGGTTGATCTCTTTCAACCGCTTCAGGCGCCCGCGATAGAGGGTGGCGCGCTCAAAAGCGGCGTCGAGCAGCGCCGAGCGACCCAGCGAAAGTTTGGCGACGTCATAGCATAGCTCGAGCGCGTCATCGAGCAGCAGCAGCGCTCGCTGAATGTGGCTGTCCGCCAGCAGCTCGCGCAGATTGCCGCGGTAGCCCGGGTCTCCCAGCTGCAGGCGGAAATCCTGCGCGCTTTGCGCCAAGCGGTCGGCGCATTTTTGCAGCTGCTGAGTGTCTTTCAGTTCGGTGCGGTAGGCAATGGTGATGTCTTTCGCCAGGTCCAGCAGCTGGCGGCTGGAGAGCGACTGGCCAAAGTACTGACTAGCGATATCCGGCAGCTGATGGGCTTCATCGAAGATCATCACTTCCGCCTCGGGGATCAGCTCGGCAAAGCCGCTCTCTTTGACCACCATATCGGCCAGGAACAGGTGATGGTTGACCACCACCACGTCGGCGTCCATCGCTTTTTTACGCGCCTTCACCACGAAGCAATCTTTATACAGTGGGCAGTCGCTACCGAGACAGTTATCGTTGGTGCTGGTGACCAGCGGCCAGGCCTGAGAGTCTTCCGCGACGCTGGCGCAGGTGCTGATATCGCCATCCTGGGTTTGATTCGACCAGGAGCGCAGGAGGATCACATCGCTGAGGGTTTGCACCGGCAGATCGCCGCCCGCCAGCGCCTGCTGCTCAAGACGTTCGAGACACAGGTAGTTGGAGCGCCCTTTGAGCAGCGCCAGTTTCCCGGTGAATTTGAGCGCTTTGGCGACGGTGGGCAGATCGCGGCTGTAAAGCTGATCCTGCAGCGCTTTCGAGCCGGTGGAGATAATCACCTTTTTTTTCGCCCGCAGCGCAGGCGCCAGGTAAGCGTAGGTTTTACCGGTTCCGGTCCCCGCTTCCACCACCAGCGGCCGGGAGGCCTCAATCGCTTCGCTGACCGCCACCGCCATCTGGCGCTGCGGCTCGCGCGGTTTAAATCCCGGTATGGCTTTGGCTAGCTGGCCGTCTGCTGCAAAATCGTCGATCACATTGCCCCCTGGTTATTTGGACAGTGATTATGTCAGGGAGGACGGCGTTTCGCCAGTCCGGGTAGTGACGCGAGCGGCACATTATGGCAGTCTTGCCGCAGCCGAATGGAATGCTTAAAGAGGAAAAGCAATGACAATTACGCGTATTGATGCCGAAGCCCGTTGGTCAGACGTGGTGATCCACAACCAGACCCTGTACTACACCGGCGTGCCGGCAAATCTCGATGCCGACGCTTTCGAGCAGACCGCCAATACCCTGGCGCAGATTGACGCGGTGCTGGAAAAACAGGGCAGCGACAAGTCGCGTATTCTTGACGCCACCATCTTCCTCGCCGATAAAAGCGACTTTGCGGCGATGAATAAAGCCTGGGACGCGTGGGTGGTGGCTGGTCACGCCCCGGTACGCTGCACGGTGGAAGCGACGCTGATGAACCCGCAGTATAAAGTTGAGATCAAAATTATCGCCGCGGTGTAATTACTCGTCCTCATCCTCATCTTCAAAGCGCGCAACGATCTGCTCGCCGGTATGCGTTGCGCGCAGCTCTTCCGCCACCAGGGCAATCGCCTGGCCGCTGCTTATCCCCTGAGCCATTAGCTCATGGATACGTTCGACCGCTTTTTGCTGTTGCTCGTGGCTCAGCGAAGGTAAACCTGCAAACATCTTTTACTCCTGCTACATTGTGGGGCGTAATTATTTCACGCCGTCCCCAACTACGCCAGAGGGGCGGCAACGTTCAGGATCGAGAAAGATGTTGTCCCCCGCGATTATTACCCTGCCCTGGCGCCCGGATGCGGCCGAACACTATTTTGCGCCGTTAAGCGCCCTGCCCTGGGCGATGCTGCTGCATTCCGGCTTTGCCGACCATCCGCATAACCGCTTTGATATTCTGGTGGCTGCCCCGCGCGCCACGCTGCTGACGCGCGGTGAACAGACGTGGGTCGACGACGGCGAAACCGTTGTTGTCTCAGCGGAAGATCCGCTGCAGCTCCTGCAGCAGCAGTTGGATCGTCAGCCGTTCACGCCGCAACCCCATGACGATCTGCCGTTTCTCGGCGGCGCGCTGGGATTATTCGGTTACGACCTGGGCCGTCGCTTTGAGCGTCTCCCTTCGCACGCGCAGGCCGATATCGCGCTGGCGGATATGGCGGTGGGGATCTATGACTGGGCGCTTATCGTCGACCACCAGCGCCAACAGATATCGCTGCTCAGCTATGACGACCCGCAGCAGCGTCTACAGTGGCTGGAGGCGCAAACGCCGACGCCGGGTGAAACCTTCGCCCTGACCTCTGCCTGGCAGTCAAATATGAGCCGCCAGCAGTACGGCGAAAAATTTCGCCAGGTACAGGCCTATCTGCACAGCGGCGACTGCTATCAGGTCAACCTCGCCCAGCGTTTTCAGGCCAGCTACGTCGGTGATGAATGGCAGGCCTTCCGCCAGCTGAACGCCGTCAACCGCGCCCCCTTTAGCGCCTTTATTCGCCTCGATGAAGGGGCGATTTTAAGCCTGTCGCCGGAGCGCTTTATCCAGCTGCGCCAGGGGGAGATCCAGACGCGGCCGATAAAAGGCACCCTGCCGCGGCTCGATTCGCCGCTGGCAGATGCGCAGCAGGCTGAGAAGCTGGCGAATTCGCCGAAAGATCGCGCCGAGAATTTAATGATTGTCGACCTGATGCGCAACGACATCGGCCGCGTCGCCGTCCCGGGCAGCGTGCGGGTCCCCGAGCTGTTCGTGGTGGAGCCGTTCCCGGCGGTCCATCATCTGGTCAGCACCATCACCGCCCGCCTGCCAATGACGCTGCACGCCAGCGACCTGCTGCGCGCCGCCTTTCCCGGCGGCTCGATCACCGGCGCGCCGAAAGTGCGGGCGATGGAGATTATCGATGAACTGGAGCCCCAGCGTCGCAACGCCTGGTGTGGGAGCATTGGCTACCTGAGCTATTGCGGCAATATGGATACCAGCATCACCATTCGCACCCTGACGGCATGGCAGGGACAGCTGTACTGCTCCGCCGGCGGCGGAATTGTGGCGGATAGCGAGGAAGCGGCGGAATATCAGGAAACTTTTGATAAAGTTAATCGTATCCTGCAGCAACTGGAGAACTAGACCATGGCGGATCGCGCCCTTAATCTGGATGATTTTCTGTCCCGCTTTCAGCTTCTGCGCCCGCAGCCTTCGCGCCATGCGCTCAATCAGCGGCAGGCGGCGGTGCTGGTGCCGATCGTGCGCCGGCCGCAGCCCGGCCTGCTGCTGACCCAGCGTTCGCCGCTGCTGCGCAAGCACGCCGGCCAGGTCGCCTTTCCCGGCGGCGCAGTAGATAATACCGACGCGACGCTTATCGCCGCCGCCCTGCGCGAAGCTCAGGAAGAGGTGGCGATCCCGCCGGAGGCGGTCGAGGTGATCGGCGTCCTGCCGCCGGTGGACAGCGTCACCGGCTTTCAGGTGACGCCGGTGGTGGGCATTATTCCCCCGGATCTGCACTATCACGCCAGCCAGGACGAAGTTTCCGCGGTATTTGAAATGCCGCTCGCCGAAGCCCTGCGCCTTGGGCGCTACCATCCGCTCGATATCCACCGCCGGGGCAACGACCACCGCGTCTGGCTCTCCTGGTACCAGCATTATTTTGTCTGGGGAATGACCGCCGGGATCATTCGCGAGCTGGCGCTGCAAATTGGCGCACGTCCTTAGCTATACTGATAATGAGAGGGCGCTCTCATTATTAGTAAAATCGCGGTTAGCCATTAGTTTAATTCATGTGAATAGTTGAACTGACAGGGCGCTTCCCTTTTACACTATGCGCAGTTATTACATCGTTACCGCACCCGCGGTAACCCTGTCAGGAGTATTATCGTGATTAGTCTATTCGACATGTTCAAGGTGGGGATTGGTCCCTCATCTTCCCACACTGTTGGCCCGATGAAGGCCGGAAAACAGTTCGTCGATGACCTGGTCGAAAAAGGATTGCTTAATGCAGTGACTCGTGTGGCGGTTGACGTCTACGGTTCACTGTCATTAACCGGCAAAGGCCACCATACGGACATCGCCATTATCATGGGACTGGCGGGCAATCAGCCCGATACGGTCGATATTGACGCGATCCCGGCTTTTATCCGTGACGTCGAAGCGCGCGGTCGCCTGCTGCTGGCCAACGGCCAGCACGAGGTCGACTTCCCGGCGGATGACGGCATGCGTTTTCGTAGCGACAACCTGCCGCTGCACGAAAACGGCATGACCATTCACGCCTGGGCCGGCGAGAAAGAAATCTACTGCAAGACCTACTACTCGATCGGCGGCGGCTTTATTGTCGACGAAGAGCACTTCGGCAAGGAAAACGCCAACGAACTGCAGGTGCCCTACCCATTTAAATCGGCGCAGGAAATGCTGGCCTACTGCAAAGAGACTGGCCTGTCGCTCTCCGGGATGGTGATGCAGAACGAGTTGGCTCTGCACAGCAAAAAAGAGATCGAGGATTATTTCGCCAACGTCTGGCAGACCATGCGCGCCTGTATCGACCGCGGGATGAACACCGAGGGCGTGCTGCCTGGCCCGCTGCGCGTACCGCGTCGCGCCTCGGCGCTGCGTCGTCTGCTGGTGGCCAGCGATAAGCTCTCCAGCGATCCAATGAACGTTGTTGACTGGGTCAATATGTTCGCGCTGGCGGTCAATGAAGAGAACGCCGCCGGCGGTCGCGTGGTAACCGCGCCGACCAACGGCGCCTGCGGCATCGTTCCGGCGGTACTCGCCTATTACGATCACTTTATCGAGTCCGTCAGCCCGGAGATCTATATTCGCTACTTTATGGCCTGCGGGGCGATCGGCGCGCTGTATAAGATGAATGCGTCCATTTCCGGCGCGGAAGTCGGCTGTCAGGGCGAGGTGGGCGTCGCCTGCTCGATGGCGGCGGCGGGCCTGGCTGAACTGCTCGGCGCCAGCCCGGAACAGGTTTGCGTGGCGGCGGAGATCGGCATGGAACACAACCTCGGCCTAACCTGTGATCCGGTCGCCGGCCAGGTGCAGGTGCCATGCATTGAACGTAACGCCATCGCCTCCGTCAAGGCGATCAACGCCGCGCGAATGGCGATGCGCCGCACCAGCGAACCGCGCGTCTCGCTCGATAAGGTGATCGAGACCATGTATGAAACCGGTAAAGACATGAACGCCAAGTACCGCGAAACCTCGCGCGGCGGCCTGGCGATTAAAGTTCAGTGTGACTAAACTATTCGTGTCCCTCTGCGCCTGCAAAGCGCGCAGGGGGTTAACCCTGGTGACTGAAATCTCCCTGATGCGCCTTCAACGGCGCATTTTCTTTTTTCTATACCTGGCGATATTCTGCCACTACACTTGCTCTATAAAATAAGCCACGCTTAACCACTCGTCCTGTCGACAGGGTGTCGCACATGCAGACTGCACAAAAAGTCATTACGGCCTATCGTCACAAACGCATTATTGTCTGCCTGCTGGTAGCCCTGGCGACCCTGGGCGCCACATTAGCCATCCGATTTATTTCGCAGCGCAGCGTAAATGAAGATTATATTCGCACGGCCGCCAGCCAACGGGTGGCGGCGCTCAATGACATCTTGCGCCCGCTAAGCGCGCAGCGAGCCACCCTGCTCCCTCTGGTGGGCAAACCCTGCCCTGATATCCATCTGACGCTGCGCAAAATGGCGGCCTCGTTGCAAACCATTCGTTCCGTCGCCCTCGTCACGTCAGGTATCGTTTACTGTTCCAGTATTTTTGGCCCGCGACAGGCGGACTTACATCGCCTGCAGCCCGCGCTTCCTGCGCCCCGCCCTCTGCTGCTCTTCTCGAACGACAGCTCCTTGCTCAAAGGCTCGCCGGTACTGATCCAATGGTATCCAGCCGCGGAGAACGGCCTGGACGGCGTGATGCTGGTGGTGAATATTGAGCTGTTGGGAACCTTAATTCTTAATGAAAAATCGGCCCTGATCAGCGACGTCAGCCTGCAGGTTGGCGATCGTTATTTTAGCAGCCGCCATGGGCTTCTCGAAAAAGCGCATGTCCCGCAGGGCACGGTGATTTATCGCCAGCGCTCTACGGAGTTTCCGTTTACTGTCAATATTAACGGCCCTGGCGCCTCGGCGATTGCGCTTGAGGAGCTGCCCGGCGAGCTGCCGCTGGCGCTGATTTTTAGCCTGCTAATGACCGGCATCGCCTGGCTGGCCACCGCCGGCAGAATGAGTTTCTCGCGGGAAATAAGCCTTGGCATTTCGGCCCGGGAGTTTGCCCTCTGGTGCCAGCCGCTGCAGGATGCGCGCAGCGGCCGCTGCTGCGGGGTGGAGATCCTGCTGCGCTGGAATAATCCCCGCCGTGGGACGATTTCGCCGGAGGTATTTATCCCCATCGCCGAAGGCAATAATCTGATCATCCCTCTCACCCGCTATGTGATTGCCGAAACCGCTCGCCGCCTGGACGCTTTTCCTCGCGACCGCCATTTTCACATCGCGATCAATGTCGCCGCGCGCCATTTCGCTAACGGACTCCTGCTGCGCGACCTGCACAATTACTGGTTCACCGTGGATCCGGTGCAGCAGCTGGTGGTCGAGCTAACCGAACGCGATGTCCTGCAGGATGGCGACCAGCATATGGCCGAACATCTGCACTTTAAGGGCGTACAGCTGGCGATCGATGATTTTGGTACCGGCAATACTTCGCTCTCATGGCTGGAAAAGCTGCGCCCGGACGTCCTGAAGATCGACCGCTCGTTCACCAGCTCGGTCGGCATAGATAGCGTGAACGCGACGGTGACAGATATTATTATCGCCCTCGCCAACCGCCTGCATATTGTTACCGTTGCCGAAGGGGTGGAGACGCTGGAGCAGGAAAATTACCTGCGTAGCCACGGCGTCGATGTGCTGCAGGGGTTTTATTATGCGCGGCCGATGCCGGTGGAGGCGTTCCCGGCGTGGCTGGCCAGCAGGGAGGAGAGTGAGAGTGAGAGTGAGGGTGAGAGCGAGACGACAGAATAACTCGCCGGCCGCAGCGGCCGGCGAGCCTGGCGATTACTCTTCTTCGTCGCTCGGCGGACGAGTGACCACCGCGCGCACCAGATCGACCCGGTAATCATTCGCTTCCACTACGGTAAAATGCAGCGGCGGAAGCGACACGACGTCGCCAATGCGCGGGATATGACCATTAGCGGAGATCACCAGCCCGGCAACGGTGGCAATATCCTCATCGTCATTGATCAGTGGATCCAGCCCCAGCGCCTGCTGCAGCGCATGCAGGTCGGTCGACCCCTTAATAAGCCAGCCATCGCCATCGATGACAATCTCTGGCGTCTCATCAGCGTCCGGGAATTCACCGGCGATGGCTTCAAGGACGTCCAGCGGCGTGACCAGCCCATGCACCACGCCAAATTCATTAGTTACGATGACGAAGCTGCCGCGCGCCCGACGCAGGACCCCGAGCAGATTGATCGGGTCCAGCGTTTCCGGAACGACAATTGCCGGGGAGGCAGAAGCCAGCGCCGCGACGTTTTCCCCCGACTCCAGGGCCACCAGCATCTCTTTCGCCCGCACGATACCAATGATTTCATCCAGCTCTCCGCGGCAGACCGGGAAGAGGCTGTGCGGCGACGACAGCAGCTGACGACGAATTTCATCTTCACTCTGCTCAGCGTCGACCCAGCTGATTTCTCCGCGCGGGGTCATGATGCTGCGCAGGGAGCGCTGGGCCAGGGTCAGCACGCCGTTAATCATGTAGCGCTCTTCTTCCGCAAAGGCGCCCTCGGGAACGGGCACCGCGGCTGGACTGTCTGCGTCATGGCTGACGGAGGCCTGTTTGCGGCCGCCCATCAGGCGCAGGATGGCATCCGCGGTCCGAGCGCGCAGCGGCAGCGTCGACTGGTGGCGAACAAAGTTACGGCGCGCCACCTGGTTAAAGAACTCGATAATGATCGAGAAACCGATCGCCGCGTACAGATACCCTTTCGGAATATGGAAGCCAAACCCTTCCGCCACCAGGCTCAGGCCAATCATCAACAGGAAGCTCAGACAGAGCACGACCACCGTCGGGTGCTGGTTGACAAAGCGCGTCAACGGCTTGGAGGCCAGCAGCATCAAGATCATCGCGATCACCACCGCCGCCATCATCACCGGCAGATGGTTAACCATCCCGACCGCCGTGATCACGGCGTCCAGGGAGAAGACGGCATCCAGCACCACTATCTGCAATACTACTACCCAGAAACTGGCATAGCCTTTACCGTGACCGGCATCGTGCTGGCGGTTTTCCAGCCGTTCATGCAGCTCGGTTGTCGCCTTAAACAACAAGAAGATCCCGCCGAGCAGCATGATGAGATCGCGCCCGGAAAAGGAGAAATCGGCGATGGTAATCAGTGGTTTCGTCAGCGTCACCATCCAGGAGATGACCGACAGCAGCCCCAGGCGCATAACCAGCGCCAGTGACAGGCCGATCAGACGCGCTTTATCGCGCTGCTTCGGCGGCAGTTTGTCCGCCAGGATGGCAATAAACACCAGGTTGTCGATACCGAGCACAATTTCCAGAACGATAAGCGTCAACAGGCCGGCCCAGATTGAGGGATCCATTAACAATTCCATGTACGACTCCGGTTTGCGGCAAGGTCAGTCATCGCCATGCCATGCAGGGGCGCGACACCAGGTGCTGAAAGAAATGCGGGATACGTAGAGGTGGCAATCAGATGCCAGAAAGTGAAAAGACGTCGATGACGGTCCATACTGCGGGCTATGCCCTATACTCCTGAGTAATTAAACGGAAGTTAAACATAGCAAAATATAGATCGAAATTGGAAATAATTTACCTGAATTTGCAATAACTAAGGCTATTTTTTGCGCTGCAAAATTATTCGCAGACGATACGTGATTAACGGATCTTCATCACATTAATTATTTTTTCACTGTCTAAAATAATTCGCGGTAGTAACTATTTTCTATCTTACACCCTAACTGAATCGATTTTGTCCTCAAGAGTGATTCAGGATGTATCAAAGCAGATGATGCATTCACGATAATAAAGGAGGTAGCAAGTGACGATTGCTATTGTAATAGGCACACATGGTTGGGCTGCAGAACAGCTGCTGAAAACAGCAGAAATGCTGTTGGGCGAGCAGGAAAACGTTGGCTGGATCGATTTCGTTCCGGGTGAAAATGCCGAAACGTTGATCGAGAAATACAACGCCCAGTTGGCAAAACTGGATACCAGTAAAGGCGTGCTATTTCTCGTCGATACATGGGGAGGCAGCCCTTTCAACGCTGCGAGCCGCATTGTCGTCGATAAAGAGCATTACGAAGTTATCGCCGGCGTCAATATCCCGATGCTGGTGGAAACCTTCATGGCCCGCGACGACGATCCTTCCTTTGATGAACTGGTCGCCTTAGCGGTTGAAACCGGCAGCGAAGGCGTGAAAGCGCTTAAAGCCAAACCGGTGGAAAAAGCGGCCCCTGCGCCCGCGCCTGCCGCAGCGCCAAAAGCCGCCGCACCGGCCAAACCCATGGGCCCGAACGACTACATGGTAATTGGCCTTGCGCGTATAGACGACCGTCTGATCCATGGTCAGGTCGCCACCCGCTGGACCAAAGAGACCAACGTTACCCGCATCATCGTTGTCAGTGATGAAGTGGCCGCGGATACCGTGCGTAAAACTCTGCTGACCCAGGTTGCGCCGCCGGGCGTCACCGCTCACGTGGTGGATGTGGCCAAAATGATCCGCGTCTACAACAACCCCAAGTATGCCGGACAGCGCGTTATGCTGCTGTTTACTAACCCGACCGACGTTGAACGTATCGTCGAGGGCGGCGTGAAAATCACCAGCGTCAACATCGGCGGTATGGCGTTCCGCCAGGGTAAAACCCAGGTTAACAACGCGATTTCAGTCGATGCCAAAGATATTGAGGCGTTTAAAAAGCTGAACGCCCGCGGTATCGAGCTGGAGGCACGTAAAGTGTCCACCGACCCGAAACTGAAAATGATGGATCTGATCGCTAAGGTTGATAAATAACCCGGCGGATCGCGCCCCAGTTTTCACTTTAAGACTTAATCAACAGGAGAAGTACAATGGAGATTACCCTTCTTCAGATTGTGCTGGTGTTCATCGTCGCGTGTATTGCGGGTATGGAGTCGGTACTTGATGAATTTCAGTTCCACCGTCCCCTGATCGCCTGTACGCTGATCGGCGCCGTTCTCGGCGATATGAAAACCGGTATTATCATCGGCGGTACGCTGGAGATGATAGCCCTGGGCTGGATGAACATCGGTGCGGCGGTAGCCCCTGATGCCGCGCTGGCGTCCATTATTTCCACCGTCCTGGTTATTGCCGGCCATCAGAGCATCGGCGCCGGTATCGCGCTGGCTATCCCGCTGGCGGCGGCAGGCCAGGTGCTGACCATCATCGTGCGCACCATCACCGTGGCCTTCCAGCACGCGGCGGATAAAGCGGCGGAGAATGGCAACCTGACCGCCCTGTCGTGGCTGCACGTCTCGTCCCTGTTCCTGCAGGCGATGCGTATCGCTATCCCGGCCGTTATCGTGGCGATTTCCGTCGGCACCAGCGAAGTTCAGGGCCTGCTGAATGCTATCCCGGAAGTGGTCACCAGCGGTCTGAACATCGCCGGCGGTATGATCGTGGTTGTCGGTTATGCAATGGTCATCAACATGATGCGCGCAGGCTATCTGATGCCGTTCTTCTACCTCGGCTTCGTCACCGCCGCCTTCACCAACTTCAACCTGGTGGCCCTGGGCGTGATTGGTGCGGTCATGGCAATCCTCTACATCCAGCTGAGCCCGAAATATAACCGCGTCGCCGGTGCGCCGGCTCAGGCGGCTGGTAACAACGATCTCGATAACGAACTGGACTAACAGGTGAGCGAAATGGTTGATATGACTAAAAATACCACCGAGAAAAAACTCACACAGAGTGATATTCGTGGCGTGTTCATTCGTTCTAACCTGTTCCAGGGTTCATGGAACTTCGAACGTATGCAGGCGCTGGGGTTCTGCTTCTCTATGGTTCCGGCGATTCGTCGTCTGTACCCGGAGAACAACGATGCGCGTAAGCAGGCAATTAAGCGTCACCTTGAGTTTTTCAACACCCACCCTTACGTTGCCGCTCCGGTACTGGGCGTAACCCTGGCGATGGAAGAGCAGCGCGCCAATGGCGCAGAGATTGACGATGGCGCTATCAACGGCATCAAAGTCGGTCTGATGGGACCGCTGGCCGGCGTTGGCGACCCGATCTTCTGGGGTACCGTGCGTCCGGTGTTTGCAGCCTTAGGCGCCGGGATCGCGATGAGCGGTAGCCTGCTCGGTCCTCTGCTGTTCTTTATCCTGTTCAACGCGGTGCGTCTGCTGACCCGTTACTACGGCGTCGCCTATGGTTATCGCAAAGGCGTGGATATCGTTAAAGATATGGGCGGCGGCTTCCTGCAGAAACTGACTGAGGGGGCGTCAATCCTCGGCCTGTTTGTCATGGGGGCGCTGGTTAACAAGTGGACGCATGTGAACATACCGATGGTGGTGTCAAAAATCACCGGCTCTGACGGACAGGTTCACGTCACCACGGTGCAGACTATCCTTGATCAGCTGATGCCGGGTCTGGTGCCGCTGCTGTTGACCTTCGCCTGTATGTGGCTGCTGCGTAAGAAAGTTAACCCGCTGTGGATCATCGTTGGCTTCTTCGTCATCGGTATCGCCGGCTATGCGGTCGGCCTGCTGGGTCTGTAATTTCCAGGCTGTACGCCGGGGGCTTGCCCCCGGCTTTTTTTTTATCAGGAGAAACGCAAAGCAATGACCTTCACGGACCTGGTGATCATCCTGTTTATCCTTGCGCAACTGGCCTACGCGATATATGACCAGTTTATTATGCCGAGGCGAAACGGCCCGGTACTGCTGGCCATCCCCCTGCTTCGCCGCAGTCGCGTTGACGGCATGATCTTTGTCGGCCTCACCGCCATTCTGATCTATAACAACATTACCCAGCACGGCACGGCGATCACCACCTGGCTATTATCTGCGCTGGCACTGATGGGGCTCTATTTATTCTGGATCCGTACGCCGAAAATCATTTTTAAACCGCGCGGCTTTTTCTTCGCCAACGTGTGGATAGAATATCAGCGGATTAAAGAGATGAATTTATCCGAGGACGGTGTGCTGGTGATGCAATTAGAGCAACGGCGGCTGCTGATACGCGTACGAAATATCGACGATCTGGAGAAGATATACAAACTTCTCATTACAACTCAATGACTTAAAAATATAGCCGGCGCTATATTATTCCCGTTAGCAGCGGAGAAATATTATAGCCACGGCTATATTTTCCGCCTAACCTTATCTTTTTTATTAACTATTTTTTCACTTATAAATTTAAATGAAAATCGTTATCATTTGGTTATTAAAATAGACCTCTTCTGTTATTGTTTTATATTCTAAAAATATGTTAAGGTTGCGCCCGTCGTTGGGGAGTAGCCGATTTCCTGCCCGCCAGGAAATGTACGTGTCAACATACTCGTTGCAAAACGTGGCACGTACGGGTTGAAGAGATTCAATCAGGCGAGACCATAGATACATCACTGCTGTACGTATTGCTCAGCCATTGAGCGGCTCCGCGTATGTTTACTGGGGGCAGCGATGTGTCATATGGATTATCCCCGGTCAGGACACGCACATGAATTTATCCGCTACCATTCTTCTCGCTTTCGGCATGTCCATGGACGCCTTCGCAGCCTCCATCGGCAAAGGCGCCACCCTGCATAAACCCAAATTTTCAGAGGCAGTACGCACCGGGCTGATTTTTGGCGCCATTGAAACCCTGACGCCGCTGGTCGGCTGGGGGCTTGGCATGCTGGCCAGCCAGTTTATCCTCGAGTGGAATCACTGGATTGCCTTTATTTTACTGGTGTTTCTCGGCGGGCGAATGATCGTCGAAGGTTTTCGCGGCGACAGCGACGAGGCGTGCGAGGCGCCTCACCGACATGGTTTCTGGCTTCTGGTCACCACCGCCTTCGCCACCAGCCTTGACGCGATGGCCGTCGGCGTCGGTCTGGCCTTCCTTCAGGTCAGCATTGTGACCACCGCGCTGGCGATCGGCTGCGCCACCTTTATCATGTCGACGCTGGGGATGATGGTCGGTCGCTTTATCGGCCCGCTGCTTGGCAAACGAGCCGAAATTCTCGGCGGTATCGTGCTGATTGGCATCGGCAGCGAAATCCTCTGGAGCCATTTCGCCGGTTAAGCTTTACGCTTCGCGCTGCCAGCAGTGGATCATAAAATCGGTCTGGCAACCAAAGGTCGGCTGCTGACGCAGCGCGGCGTGCACTTCGGCTTTAGCCCGCCATGCGAACGGCGTCATCTGCAGCAGGGCCTGCGCTTCACTTCCCGTCAGGATCATCGGATAAGCCAGCTGCTGCTGAGCCTCCAGGCGGAACCCCGGCATCGCTTCCGTCTTCAGCTCATGCAGGCGAACTTCATCGTAAATCAGCCCTTTCAGCTCCAGTAGGTGACGGGGACCCGGCGTGGCGGTGATCACCCAACCACCGGGACGCACCACCCGCGCCAGCTCTTCGGCGTTGCAGGGCGCGTAAATGCGCACTACCGCGTCGAAGCTAGCGTCGGAAAATGGCAGGCGCTGGCTGGAGGCCACGCAAAAATTCACCTGCGGGTAGCGTTTTGCCGCCGCGCGGATCGCCGGCTTCGACACGTCCAGCCCCCAGCTGCGGCTGGCGATGGCGGCAAACGCGTGGGTGTAATACCCCTCGCCACAGCCGATATCCAGTAAATCCGTAGGGGCGTAATGTCGCAGCCGCTCAGCGATAGCATCCCGTAGCGGCTGATAATGTCCGGCGTCGAGGAACGCCCGCCGGGCCTGCATCATTTCGGCGCTATCGCCGGGATCGCGCGACCGCTTGAACTGCACCGGTAGCAGATTGACGTACCCCTCTTTCGCCAGATCGAACTGGTGCCGCTGCGGGCAGGAATAGTGGTTGTCGCTACGGCTGAGCGGCGCGTGACAAAGGGGGCAACTGTATGACATGACGGCTCCGGTGTTGCTGAAAGGGCGAAAGTGTAGCGCTATTCGCCCCTGCAGACCACTGTTACAGCGCCGGCCCCTGTGGGTGGCTATCGTGCATTACGATCAGATTCTCCGCCCCTTGCGGCATGCCGTCCGGCATGACGTTCTCCAGCCGCAGGACATCGCCCATGATCTGGCTGAAGACCGGCGCGGACACAGCGCCGCCGTAATAGGAACCATTGCTCGGATCGTTCATCACCACCACCAGCGCGAACTGTGGTCGACTGGCGGGCGCCACGCCGGCGGTATAGGCCACATACTTATCGATATATTTGCCGTCCGGGCCGATTTTCTTCGCCGTGCCGGTTTTTACCGCCACCCGGTAGTCGCGTACCGCCGCTTTGGTACCGCCCCCGCCCGGGAGCGCCACGCTCTCCATCATATGTTCCACGCTATGCACAATACTCTCCGGCATCACCCGCGTGCCCATCACCGGCGGATCGATGCGGGTAATCGACAGTGGTCGCGCAATGCCGAAGCCGCCGATGGTGGCGTAGACGTGGGCGAGCTGGAGCGGGGTGACCATCAAACCATAGCCGAAGGCGAAGGTGGCGCGATCCAGTTGCCCCCAGTAGCGGCGATGCGGCATCAGCCCGGCGCTTTCGCCGGTCAACCCCAGCCCCGTCGGTTCGCCAAAGCCGAAAGCTTTATAGGTATCGATCAGATGCTGCACCGGCATGGCGAGCGAGAGATGGGACACGCCGGTATCGCTGGATTTCTGCAGGATCCCGGTCAGGCTCAGCTCCGGATAATAGCCCACATCGCGAATACGATGGCCATCGAGGACGAACGGATGGGTATCCACCACGCTGTCTGGCTGGACAATCCCCTGCTGTAGCGCAGTCATGATCACCAGCGGTTTGACCGTCGACCCGGGCTCGAAGGTGTCGCTGATGGCCCGGTTGCGAAAATCATCCAGCGTCGCGCTATCGCGATTGTTCGGATTGAAGTCCGGATAGCTGGCCATCGCCAGGATCTCGCCGGTATCAATTTTGATCAATACCGCCGCCCCGGACTCTGCTTTGTTCCAGCGGACGGCGTTGTCGAGGGCGTCTTCCGTCACCGTCTGCAGGCGTTCATCAATACTCAGCTGCAGATTATGCGCCGGTACCGGCGGCACTTCGGTAATGTTCTCAATGACATTACCATGTTTATCTTTACGCACCAGACGTCGCCCGGGTTTACCGGTCAACTGGGCGTTAAAGCTTTTCTCCACCCCTTCGATGCCCTGATTATCAACATTGGTAAAGCCCAGCAGATTGGCAGCCACGTGGCCCGCCGGGTAGAACCGTCGCGATTCATCGCGCAGGTAGACGCCCGGCAGATGCAGTTTATCGATCCACTCTGCCTGCTCGGGATTGATCTGACGCGCCAGATAGAGAAAGCGAGCGTGGGGATGACTCTGTACCCGCTGGGCCAGCTCTCCGAGGTTGAGGTGCAGCGCTTCGGCCATCGCCTGCCAGCGGGGCCCATAGCCCACACCGCCCTTCTCCATAGTGGTCTGCGGGTCGATCCAGATAGCACTGACCGGAACGCTCACCGCCAGCGGCCGTCCTTCCCGGTCGCTGATCATCCCCCGCTCAACCGCTACGGGTTCTTCGCGCAGGGAGCGCATATCTTCTTGTTTTACCAGGTTATCGGGGGAGATAATTTGTAGCCAGCCCACGCGGACCAGCAGCAGCCCCAGACAACCGAGAATGGCCACACACAGTAACCCGAAGCGAATCGGGGTGAAACTGGCGGCGGACTTCGTTTTTTTCTTTAGCACCATAGCTCCGGCATTGTTTTGCAACCAACTGATTTAACAGAAAATTAGCAAAACAGACTGCTACACAATGCTAATAAAGATGAGTATTTGCAACAAGACGCGACGGGAGGGGGAAAAATGACATGCTTTGCAATAAAAATGCAAAAGCCCCGCGCAGGCGAGGCTTTTATACAAGAAGAGTGGTCTTGTATCAGATAGCAGTTACGTTAACTGCAGCCGGACCTTTCTGGCCGTCCTGAATTTCGAACTCAACGTTCTGGCCTTCAGCCAGAGTTTTGAAGCCGTTACCCTGGATAGCGGAGAAGTGTACGAACACGTCTTTGCTGCCATCAGCCGGAGTAATGAAACCAAAACCTTTAGACTCGTTGAACCACTTAACTTGACCTTTAATCTTTGCCATTTGCAAAATTCCTTAGACTGTTTTCTTCGCCTGCTGGCGTTTACCTAGATAAAACTGACACATAACTGCATGAGGCACTAATTTAAGGTTCGGCAGAGAAGCGGTATTCAACGACAACGTGTTTACTCAGGACTTCTTTACTGAAAATGCCACACATAAACAGAACTGTACCTCGTTTAACCCGAAACGTGTTATCACACACTACGTAAATAATGGCAAGCCATTTTTAAACGTGTCTCGATCGTTCGCACAAATTATAAGGTAATCATTTGATCGCCTGCACATTTATGCGTCTTTGCCGCCCCTGGCAAGGCGCTACAGCATAAGCCAATACCGCCCATTCGCTGCCTCATTACTGCAACTTTTTTACCATAGCTCAACAACTTCGCTTCGTCCAGGTATGTCCGTACACGAACTGCTG
>NZ_JAGRQY010000052.1:16984-22272 GCF_018223905.1 Klebsiella sp. 28 | reverse complement strand
ACACCGTGTAGCGCGGATCCAGCTGATGCAGGCGGGCCACCGCTTCGCTGGCCTCGAGGGTCTGCCGCGCCGGATACTTCACCGGGGCGATACCGCCGCTGGCGCGTCGACCATAGACGAAAAACTGCACCCCCTGCCGGTCATATTCCCGGCAGAAGCGGTTATGGTTGGCCGCCCCTTCATCGCCGAGGTCGCCATGCTGCGGCAGCGCCGCATGGTGGGCAAAGTAGCGCGGATCGGCGAACGTGGCGCCAAGGATCGCCGAGGTGGTGGGCGCCTCCTGCATACGGTGCAGCTTATTGTTCAGGTTGGCGACGGTGAAATGGACTTTGCCATCGGCGCTGTCCGCCGACGGTGAGACAGTCGCCGCGTTGGCGGTCCACATCGACGAGGCGGAGCTGAAGGCGGAGAGCAGCTGCGGCGCCGCATGGGCCGCCTGCCGGATAACCTGCTCATCGCTGCCCTGGAAACCCACTTCGCGCAGCAGACGCAGATTCGGCCGCGGCTGCGGCGGCAGAATGCCCTGTACGAAGCCGCGGTCGGCCAGGGCTTTCATTTTATACAGCCCCTGCAGCGCCGCCTTTTTAGGGTTAGAGAGACCATCGCGGTTATTTTGCGAGGCTTCATTGCCGACGGAGAGTCCGGCGTAGTGGTGCGTCGGGCCGACCAGGCCATCAAAGTTTGCTTCAAAACCAGACATATGTCCTCACAGGATCCGTTATCAGAATGGCAGGCCCGGCGATACCGTCGCCGGAAGCGTCAGCGTATCGCTGACCAGAGAGGCCATCGGCCAGGCACAGTAATCGGCGGCATACCACGCTGCCGCGCGATGGTTGCCGGAGGCGCCCACCCCGCCAAACGGCGCTTTACTCGATGCGCCGGTCAGCGGCTTGTTCCAGTTGACGATCCCGGCTCGCGCCTCGTCCGCCAGCTGATCAAACTGCGCCGCATCGCTGGAGATCAGCCCGACGGCCAGGCCATAGCGGGTCTGATTGGCGAGGCGAATCGCCTCCGGGAAGCCGTCGTAACGGATAATCGTCAGCAGCGGGCCAAAGTACTCTTCATCCGGCACCTCAATGCCGGTGACGTCGACGATCCCCGGGGTCAGCACCGTGGAGCGTGGGTCAGGCTGGCGCATGCGCAGCAGCACCTTGCCGCCGAGCCCCTCCAGTTTTTGCTGCGCCGCCAGCATGTTCTGCGCAGCGTCGAGAGAGATCACCCCGCCCATAAACGGCGCCGGCTGATCATCCCACTTGCCGGCGCGGATCTGCGCGCTGGCCTCTACCAGCCGCTGCAGCAGCGCATCCCCCTGCTCGCCGCGCGGCACGATCAGCCGGCGCGCGCAGGTGCAGCGCTGCCCCGCAGAGATAAACGCCGACTGGATAATCACATGCAGCGCCGCATCGATATCGGCCACGTCGGCGACGATCAGTGCGTTGTTGCCGCCCATCTCGAGGGCCAGCATCTTCTCCGGCTGGCCGCCGAAGTAGCGATGGAAGTGGAAACCGGCCGCCGCGCTGCCGGTGAACAGCACGCCGTCGATATCACGATTTTCCAGCAGCGCCTGGCCGGTGGCTTTTCCGCCCTGCAGCAGGTTGATCGCCCCGTCGGGGATGCCCGCCTGCTGCCACAGCTGGACTGTCATTTCAGCGGTAGCCGGCGTCAGCTCGCTGGGTTTAAACACAATGGTGTTCCCGGCGATCAGCGCCGGAATGATATGTCCGTTGGGCAGGTGGCCCGGGAAGTTGTAGGGGCCAAAGACCGCCATCACGCCGTGCGGTTTGTGGCGCAGCAGCGCTTTACCGTCCGGCAGCGTCGACTCATGAAAGCCCGTCCGCTGGTGATAGGCTTCGATGGAGATCGCGGCCTTGCCGATCATCGCCTGCACTTCGGTGCGGGTCTCCCACAGCGGCTTGCTGGTCTCGCGGGAAATCAGGGTCGCCAGCGCCTCTTTATGCGTCTCCAGCAGCGCGGCAAAACGCTGTACGACGTCAATACGCTCGGCCAGCGGCCGGTGCGACCAGGGATAAAACGCCGCGCGCGCCGCGGCGCAGGCCGCCTGGACGTCGTCAGCCCCCGCGCTGGCCGCCTGCCACAGCAGCGACTGATCCTCCGGGGCCAGTTTGCTCATCGTTGCGCCACTGCCTGGCAGCCACTGCCCGGCTATAAACTGTGCTTTTACCGCCATGATCTGTTGTCCTCTGGATTCAGGGTTACCGTAAAAACGCGGTCGGTTTCACTGACCTGCAGCGCGTCCAGCGCGGCGCTGTCAAGCGAGACCTGCTCTTCGTGGGCCACCAGCAGCGCCCGAAAGTTGTCGAATTGACCGTTGGCGACGAGGGTCGGCGCCGGCAGGTCGCCCATCAGCTGCCGGACAGGCAGGCGCTGGCTGTCGCGCACGGCGCGGATCTGATCGGTGTCCGCCTCCAGCACCGGACCGGCATCGAAAATATCCACCGAGCCGCGCCAGCTGAAACCCTCTTTCTCGAGGATCGCCCGCGCCGGGGCGGTATTGGGATGCACCTGACCGATGACCCCGCGGGCCGCTTCCGGCAGCAGTGAGATATAGATCGGGTACGCCGGCATCAGTTCGGCAATAAAGGTTTTCATGCCGGTGCCGGTCAGCCGGTCGGCATCGGCGAACGGGATGTCGAAGAAATGATGGCCCAGCGCATCCCAGAACGGCGACTGTCCCTGCTCATCGCTGCAGCCGCGCAGTTCGGCAAACAGGTGCGGGGAGAACCACTCGCGAAAGGCGGCGATAAATAAAAAGCGCGCCTTGGAGAGCAGCAGACCATTGCGGTTGCGCTGATACGCCGGGTCGAGAAACAGCGTACATAGCTCACTATGCCCGGTGTGGTCATAGCTGAGATTAAGCAGCTCCTGGGGCTTATAGACTCCCAGCGCTTTCGAGGCGCGCACCGTTTTCTGAATGCGAAAATTGTAAAACGGCTCGTCCAGGCCCACTGCGACCTCAATGGCGCTCACCCCCACCACCCGCGCCAGCGCGGTGTCCTCCAGCACAAACAGGAAACCCTGCTGGCTGCGTGGCAATTCGCCGGCGAAGGTCTCGATACTGCGCCGGATCCGGGCCGCCAGGCGCCCGACGTCATGCGGTAAAGAGGTCATGCCGACCCCCGCCCGCGCGGCGAGGCGGACGATGTCGTCGAGATCGTTTTCCCGTACGGGACGAAATAGCATCACAGGCCGTCCTCCCGGTTAGCGGGTTAAGCGGGCAACGGCGCGATCAAGGCGCACGAAGGCTTCCGCAATATCCGCCAGCGGGATATTGAGCGCCGGCGCGAAGCGCAGCACGTCCGGGCCGGCAATCAGGGCGATCAGCCCCTCTTCCGCCGCCAGGTTGGTCAACGTTTTGGCCTTGCCGCGCAGCGGCCCCGCCAGCTCAGCGCCGATCAGCAGACCGGTGCCGCGCACGGCGCTAAACGCATCGTAACGGGCAGAGATCGCATTCAACTGGTCAACGATCAGCGCATGGCGCTCGCCAACGCCTGCCAGCAGCGGCGCATCGAGATGGGCCAGCACGGCGTTAGCGACGGTTGCCGCCAGCGGGTTGCCGCCGAAGGTAGTGCCATGGGTGCCTGGCTGGAAGACCTGCGCCCAGGCCTCTTTCGCCAGCATCGCGCCGATCGGGAAGCCGCCCCCCAGCCCTTTGGCGCTGGTGAGAATGTCCGGGACGACGTTGTAATGCTGGTAGGCGTAGAGATGGCCGGTACGCCCGGCGCCGGTCTGCACCTCATCGAATATCAGAGTGGCATGATGGCGATCGCAGAGGGTACGCAGCGCCTGCAGGAACGCCGGGTCCGCCGGGATCACCCCGCCTTCGCCGATAATCGGCTCGACGATCACCGCGCAGGTGCGCGAGGAGATCGCCGCGGTGACCGCCTCGATATCGTTATAGGGCAGATGGGTAATGCCCTGCGGCAGCGGAGCATAATCGCTGGAATATTTCGGCTGGCCGCCAACGGAGACGGTGAACAGCGTGCGGCCGTGGAAGGCGTGGTTGAAGGCGATGATTTCGCTTTTTTCACCGCCAAACTTATCGTGGGCATATTTCCGCGCCAGCTTAAGGGCCGCCTCGTTGGCTTCGGCGCCGGAGTTGCAGAAAAACACCTTGTCGGCAAAGGTCGACTGCACGAGGGTTTTTGCCAGCTGCAGCACCGGCTCGTTGGTATAGCCATTGCCGATATGCCACAGTTTCGCCAGTTGATCCTGCAGGGCCTGAGCCAGCGCCGGGTGAGCATGGCCCAGGGCGTTCACTGCGATGCCGCCCGCCATATCGATATACTCTTTCCCCTGCTGGTCCCAGACGCGGGAGCCCGCCGCTCTGACCGGAATAAACGGCGCGGGGGCAAAACAGGGAACCAGGTAAGCGTCAAAATCTTCGCGAGTCATACTGCCTGACATAATTTATCTCCGGAACGTAAGACGACGGAAAACGCTCCCGTCGCGTTGGACAATCGACATCAACCCTGCCCCTCGGCTTATTTTGGGCACGAGCGCACCCGCTGCGATGGTAAAAATATTCACCACAGAAAAATAAAGCCCTATTCTTTTTACGGGTAATTGTTAATTCATGGTTAATGCCATGTTGTTGTGTGGGCTAATGCTGGCCTGTGAACAACAAGATTGTCAATACGGACAAAAGCAATTTATTCACTTTTTGAAGATCATCAAGATAATGAAAAATATAGAAAAAAATATTTTATTATGCACTTAAGTGAATAAAAAGTGAATTAAAATGCACAGCTTGCGGGTGGTTGATGTGCGTAGTTATTCACTTAAAAAATAAAAAATCTAACAAAAATTTAAAAATCGGAATTGCCGTCAAATACCGCTTTATAAAATTGGTGATACCATTCATTGCACAGAGTTTACTGCTGTAGCTATTCCACGGTTTTACACGACATAAATAACACTGAGAAACAGGACTCTTATGGAAAAGTTATCTTACGCATCTGAAAGTAGTACATCTCCATGGACCACCTACCTGCGCCAGATCGACCGCGTCGCGCCTTATCTCGGCGATCTTGCCTACTGGGTGGAAACCCTGCGCCATCCGAAGCGCGCGCTGATCGTCGACATTCCTGTGCAAATGGACGACGGCACCATCCGCCACTTCGAGGGCTATCGCGTTCAGCACAATCTGTCGCGCGGACCGGGTAAAGGTGGTGTTCGCTACCATCCGGATGTCGATCTTAACGAAGTCATGGCACTTTCTGCCTGGATGACCATTAAGTGCGCCGCGGTCAATATTCCTTACGGCGGGG
>NZ_JAGRQY010000052.1:0-16967 GCF_018223905.1 Klebsiella sp. 28 | reverse complement strand
CCCGCCGCTACACCAGCGAAATCGGCATTATTATCGGACCGCAGAAAGATATTCCGGCGCCGGACGTCGGCACCAATGGCAAAGTGATGGCATGGATGATGGACACCTACTCCATGAACCATGGCACCACCATCACCGGCGTGGTCACCGGCAAACCGATCCACCTCGGCGGCTCCCTCGGTCGTGAAAAAGCCACCGGACGCGGCGTGTTTGTCACCGGCCGGGAAGTTGCCCGTCGCGCCGGTATCGAAATTGAAGGCGCCAAAGTGGCGCTGCAGGGCTTTGGTAACGTCGGTAGCGAAGCGGCCCGCCTGTTCGCCGGCGTCGGCGCTCGTATCGTGGTTATTCAGGATCATACCGCGACCCTGTATAACGAAGGCGGAATCGATATGGCCGCCCTCACCGCCTGGCAGGCGGAGAAAAAGCAGATTGCCGGTTTCCCGGGCGCCCAGGAGATCGATAAAGACGCCTTCTGGACCACCCCGATGGACATCCTGATCCCGGCGGCGCTGGAAGGGCAAATCACCCGCGAGCGCGCTGAGAAGCTGACCTGCAAACTGGTGCTGGAAGGGGCCAACGGCCCAACCTATCCGGAAGCGGACGACGTGCTGGCCGAGCGCGGCGTGATCGTGGTGCCGGACGTTATCTGCAACGCCGGCGGGGTGACCGTCAGCTACTTTGAGTGGGTACAGGACATGGCCAGCTTCTTCTGGAGCGAAGAGGAGATCAACGCCAAGATGGACCGCATTATGACCGACGCTATCGTGCACGTCTGGGATAAAGCCGCCGAGAAAGAGTGTACGCTGCGCACCGCCGCCTATATCGTGGCCTGCGAGCGCATCCTGATGGCGCGTAAAGACCGCGGCATCTACCCGGGCTGATCCCCATCAGCAACCGCATCAGGGGTGGCCTTGCGCCGCCCCTTTTTTTCTTTGCCGCGCCGTTAACCGCCGAGAATGTGCGCTATCTGACGAGGAGTTGTTCGGCAAAGGTGACAACGTCACGCAAGTAATAACCATCCGCTGCCCGTAGGGGATTATTTTTCGATTAAATCAAAGTCGCCCTGGGTATAGCGTAAGCCAGTGACGTTGTCGGCAGTGAAAATATGTTCGATGGTGAGGATGTCCTCCGCCGCGAGGGTAATATTCGCGGCGCCGGCATTGTCGCGCAGGTGAGCAATTTTCCTCGCCCCCGGGATAGGCACGATATCCTCGCCTTTGCTCATCACCCAGGCAAGGGCAATCTGCGCAAGGGTCGCGTCATAGCGGGTGGCCACCTGCTGAAGGCGCTCAAGCAGCAGCTGGTTTTTGCGCATGGTTTCGGCCTGGAAGCGCGGCAGATGGCGGCGGAAATCATCCGCTGCCAAAACGCCGGGATCGGTAATTGTCCCCGTCAGGAAGCCGCGGCCAAGCGGGCTGTATGGCACAAAGCCGACCCCCAGCTCGCGGCAGGTGTGGAGAATACCGGCCTCCGGCTCGCGGCTCCATAGCGAATATTCCGTCTGCACGGCAGCGATCGGATGTACCTTGCAGGCCCGGCGCAGCGTCTGAGCAGATACTTCCGACAGACCGATATGGCGAATTTTACCCTCTTTAACCAGATCGGCCATAGTGCCCACCACCTCTTCCACCGGTACCGCGGGATCGACGCGGTGCTGATAGAGCAGATCGATGGTCTCGACATTCAGTCGCTTCAGCGACCCTTCCACTGATTCGCGAATATGTGCCGGACGGCTGTCAACGCCGGCCATCCGCTCCAGACCCTGGCCGGTCGGCAAAATACGAAATCCAAATTTGGTGGCAATCTGCACCTTATCGCGAAAACCTTTAATCGCTTTTCCGACCAGAACTTCATTATCGAAAGGACCATAACCTTCGGCGGTATCCAGGAAGGTCACGCCCATGTCCATGGCGGCATGGATCGTATTTATCGCCTGCGACGTTTCAGCGCCGCCATAGGCAAAACTCATCCCCATACATCCGAGACCTAATGCGGAAACCTGAAATTTCTCTTTTCCAAGATAACGTGTTTTCATCTTATTTTCCTTAATTGCTGAATGGCATTAAATATATACTTCCCTTTCATATTGATAACAATTAATCTATTCCGAACGCGGTGTTAGCTGGAAATTAACAATGAAAACCTTGCCCGATCTGCAACAAATAGAAATATTAATACTCATAGTGAAACATGGCAGTTTTCGTCAGGCCGCTAAAGCGTTAAACCTTTCCCCACCGGCCCTTACCGTCGCTATTAATCATCTGGAAGAAAAGTTAGGCGTGCGCCTGCTAAATCGCTCAACGCGCAGTTTGTCATTAACCGCAGTGGGTGAGGAATTTCTTAATAATATAACGCCGGTGGTCAATGATTATCGCCGGGTGGTGGACAGTCTGAATTATCACCGTCTGACTCCGGAAGGCGTGGTGAAAGTTAATTTACCGCGCATTGTTATTGACCTGTTTTTTCAAGACTATTTTATCGCCTTTAAAAACGCCTGTCCCAATGTGACGCTCGAACTGTATGCCACCGATCGGAAAGTCAATATTATCGAGTCCGGTTTTGACGCCGGCATTCGCTATTCGCAGGATGTGCCCAAAGAGATGATTGCCATCCCCTTTGGCGAGAAACTATCGCTGATCCCGGTGGCCAGCCCGGACTATATACGCGAAGCCGGAGAGCCCGATACCCCGCAGTCATTAGTTAATTTCCGCTGCATTAACCGCTGTTTTCCTGGTGGTGAGAAGTACCGCTGGGAGTTTATTGGCCCCAGCGGCGAGCTTAGCGAGGTCGCGGTTAAAGGCGATCTGGTCGTCGATGCCGATAGCGCAATGATCCAGGCCGCGGAGAGCGGATTAGGCATCGCCTTTGTCTATCAGTCGCTGGTGACGCAGCAGCTGAGCGCGGGCAGCCTGGTCCATTTGTTACCCGGCTACCGCTATCCTGCCGACCATTTCTGCGTCTACTACCCAAGCCGGAAACATATTCCCGCCCCCCTGCGGGCCTTTATCGCCTGGGTGATGGCGCAGAATAAAAATATCCTCGGTCAGCAGACCGCACGACACGGATCGCGGCCGGAAGATTAACTACAATTAACGTACATACCGTTAACCAATTTCTATCTTTCATCTTGAACTCCGGCGGTTATCCGGCATAAAATCGTTAGAGCTCTAACGATATTGACAGACGACCTATGGACAATCGACAGCTTACCTTCTCTCATCTTTTATACCTCACCGCGCACCACTGGCGGCTGGCGGTCAATCGTCGGCTGAAAAATCTCGGTCTCAGCCAGGCCAGCTGGGTGGCGGTAGCGTCCATCGCCCGCCACCAGCAGCCGCTGTCGCAAAGCGAACTGGCGCAGGAGCTGGGGGTGGAGAGCCCGACCATTGTGCCGTTGATCCATCGTCTGGTCGCCCTCGGACTGGTGGAGCGCATCACCACCGCCAGCGACAAACGTAAGCGACTGCTGGTGGTCACCGACAAAGGGAAGGCCCTCTATGAACAGGTCAAAACGGTGGCTGACGATCTGCGCGAAGAGATCCTGACGGCGATTACCCCACAGGAGCAGGAGCAAACCCAGCGGGTGCTGGAAAAGCTGTTGCGCGAAGTGGAGAAGAAATAATGCCCCGTCGCCAGGATAACCCCTACGCCCCGCATGACTGGGCGCCGCATGAAAAACCGGCTCTGCTCGGTTCGCCGTCGACGCCGCTGCACAGTCCGGCGAAACGCCTTGCCTACGGCGTGGTCGGTCTGCTGGTATGTCTCACCGGCGCGCTGGGCAACGCAGTGGTCACCGCCAACCTGCAGCTGCTGCAGGGTACCTTCGCCGCCTGGTCGACAGAAATCGCCTGGCTGCCGGCGGTATACGTGATGACCAACGTCTCCATCAACCTGCTGCTGGTGAAATTCCGCCAGCAGTTTGGCCTGCGCGCTTTCACCGAAGGCTTTCTGGTGCTCTATGTGCTGGTCACCTTTTTCCACCTCTTCGTCAACGATCTCAGCTCAGCGATGATGGTTCGCGCCGCCCACGGCATGGTGGCCGCGGCGCTCAGCTCGCTGGGGATTTACTACCAGGTACAGGCCTGGCCTGCGCGCCATCGCCTGAAAGGGCTAACTATCGGCATCACCGGCTCGTCACTGGCCATTCCCCTGGCGCGCCTCTTTTCCACCGAACTGCTGCAGACCGATGAATGGCGCGGTCTCTACTTCTTTGAGCTGGGCCTGGCGCTGGTGTCGCTGGCCTGCGTCATCGCGCTAAAACTGCCGCCAAGCGATCGTAAAAAAGTGTTCGAAAAAAAGGATTTCATTACCTTCTTTCTGCTGGCGCCCGGCATGGCGCTGGTGTGCGCCGTGCTGTCGCTGGGGCGGCTCGAGTGGTGGTTTGAAGCACCGTGGATCGGCTGGGCGCTGGCGGCGGCGGTAATACTGATCGTCGCTGCGATTACCTTCGAGCATAACCGCAGCAACCCCCTGCTCAATACCAAATGGCTCTCCAGCGGCAGCATCGTGCGTCTGGGCCTGATTATGCTGTTGATCCGCATCGTGCTGGCGGAGCAGAACACCGGGGTCATCGGCTGGCTGCAGTACGTTGGCCTGCAAAACGAACAGATGACTAACCTCGCGTGGTCGATTTTCGCCGGTATTCTGTGCGGGATCATTGCCAGCTGCCTGACGCTCAACCCGCAGAAGCTCTACTGGCCGACCGCCACCGCGCTGGCGCTGATCATGATAGCCTCGCTGCTCGACAGCCAGTCCAACGCCCTCACCCGTCCGGAACAATTAATGTTCAGCCAGTTTTTACTCGGCTTCGGCAGCGCCTTCTTTCTGGCCCCGGCGATGCTCGCCGGGATTGGCGGCGTGTTTGCCGACCCGCGCAACCTGGTCAGCTTCTCGGTGCTGTTCGGCATGAGCCAGAACATTGGCGGGCTGCTCGGCTCGGCGATCCTCGGCACCTTCCAGACCTGGCGTGAGAAATTCCACTCCAGCCAGCTGGCGGACCAGATAACCACCCTGAACCCGCTGATCGTCGAGCGGCTGCAGCAGTACAGCCAGATGTATCAGAGCCAGATTGGCGACAGTACGCTACTCAACGTTCAGGCCACCACCCTGCTGCAAAACGCCGCGACGCTGCAGGCCAATATTCTCGCCTGGAATGATACCTATCTGCTGACGGCGGCGATCTCCGCCGGGACACTAGTGTGGGTTTTCTGGCGCTTAATTCGCTTACGACTGACTGCCCGTATCGCGTTGCAACGCGCTACCGGCAGCAAATAATTATCATCATTTCATCTCTGGAGTCGTTATGAGTCAGCAGGATGCGGCCAAACAACAGGCCAACACCCGGAATAATATTCGCGTGGTTTCCATTTTTACCGCCGCGGCGATAGGCCTCGTCGGCGTGCTGGTGATCCTCTACGCCTGGCAACTGCCGCCGTTCACTCGTCATAGCCAGTTTACCGACAACGCCTATGTGCGCGGGCAGACCACCTTTATTAGCCCGCAGGTCAACGGCTATATCACCGCCGTCAACGTCAAAGATTTCGCGATTGTCCAGCCGGGCGAGGTGCTGTTCCAGATAGACGATCGCATCTATAAACAGCGGGTGCATCAGGCCCAGGCTACCCTGGCGATGAAAGAGGCCGCGCTGCGCAATAACCTGCAACAGCGCAAAAGCGCCGAGGCGACGATCGCCAAGAATGAAGCCGCGCTGCAAAACTCCCGCGCGCAGAATCTGAAAATCCAGGCCGATTTAAAACGCATCCAGCAGTTAACCGCCGACGGTTCGCTGTCGATCCGCGAACGTGATTCGGCGCGGGCCAGCGCGGCGCAAGGGGCGGCGGATATTGAGCAGGCGAAAGCGGCGCTGGAGATGTCGCGCCAGGACCGTGAATCGACCATCGTCAATCGCGATTCGCTGGAGGCCGACGTGGCCAGCGCCAAAGCGGCGCTTGAGCTGGCGCAGATCGACCTGCAGAATACCCAGATTATCGCCCCCACCGGCGGCCAGCTGGGGCAGATCTCGGTGCGTCTTGGCGCCTATGTCAGCGCCGGAACCCATCTGACCTCGCTGGTTCCGCCGCAGCACTGGGTGATTGCCAACCTCAAAGAGACCCAGTTGGCCGAAGTACGCGTTGGCCAGCCGGTCACCTTCACCGTAGACGCGCTCAACGGCGAGACCTTCCACGGCAAGGTGCAGAGTATCTCCCCGGCGACCGGGGTGGAGTTCAGCGCCATCTCTCCGGACAACGCCACCGGCAATTTCGTCAAGATCGCCCAGCGCATCCCGGTGCGTATTACGGTCAACGACGGGCAAAACAACAGCGAACGCCTGCGGCCAGGGATGTCGGTGCAGGTGACTATTGATACCCGTGCGGAGAAACAACCATGATCCGCCCGGTCGCCCTTGCTATCGTTCTGGCGCTGGTCGGCTGTCAATCCGCCGATGTGCAGCGCGCGCAGCCGACCCTGACCATTCCTGCCGCCTGGCGGGCCGACGTTGGCCCGGCCAGCCCGGTGGAGGGCGTATGGTGGCGCAATTTTCATGACAGTACCCTCAATCAGTATGTCGACCAGGCGCTGCGCTATAACAGCGATGTGCTGATCGCCCGTGAGCGGGTGAATGAGTATCAGGCGCGCGCTTACGCCGCCGACAGCAGCCTGTTTCCGTCACTGGACGCCAGCCTCACCGGCACCCGCGCCCGGACGCAGTCCGCCGCCACCGGCCTGCCGATCCACAGCACACTGTATAAGGGCGGCCTGACCGCCAGCTATGATGTCGATATCTGGGGAGCGAACCGCAGCGCGGCCAACGCCGCCGGGGCCAGCCTTGAGGCGCAGAAAGCCGCCGCCGCCGCCGCCAATTTGAGCGTCGCCAGCTCGGTGGCCGTTGGCTATGTCACGCTGCTGTCGCTGGATGAGCAGCTGCGGGTGACCCAGCAGACGCTAACATCAAGGGAAGACGCGTGGCGCCTGGCCAAACGTCAGTTTGAAACCGGGTATACTTCACGCCTTGAGCTGATGCAGGCGGATTCGGAGCTGCGGTCAACGCGGGCGCAGATCCCGCCGCTACAGCACCAGATTGCGCAGCAGGAAAATGCGCTCAGCGTGCTGCTCGGCGATAACCCTGGCGCGGTAAAACGCGGCGAGTTCGCCCAGCTTACCCCGCTGCGTCTGCCGTCGCAGCTGCCGTCCACCTTGCTCAACCGCCGTCCGGACATCGCTCAGGCCGAGCGCCAGCTGGTGGCCGCCGACGCCACGCTGGCCTCGTCGCAGGCGCAGCTGCTGCCCTCTATTAACCTGACCGCTACCGGCAGCCTGCAGGACCGGACGCTGCCGGATCTGCTGGACAACCCGCTGCGGCTGTGGAGTCTTGGCGGCAGTATTCTGGCGCCGCTGCTAAACCGCCAGGCGTTAAATGCCCAGGTGGACGTCTCCATGGCCCAGCGCAACCAGGCGCTCTATAGCTATGAGAAAACGGTGCGCAGCGCGTTCAAAGAGGTCAATGACAGCCTGGACGCCATCAGTCGCTATGGCGAACAGTTAACCGAGCTTCAGGAACAAGAGACCGTTGCCCAGGAAACCTTACGTATTGCACAAAACCGCTACCGTAACGGCTACTCTTCTTATCTGGATGTGCTTGATGCCCAGCGAACGCTGTTCTCCACCCAGCTTAGCGTGGTGCAGGTGAAGAACAACCTGCTGCTGGCGCAGATCGATCTGTACCGGGCGCTGGGAGGCGGCTGGTCTGACTCATCAGGGAGCTAAATGGGGAAGCGTCATATGCAACAACAGTGGTCGGCAGTAGACAATTATTTGATTAAGGCCTTAATTCCCGGCGATCCTGTGCTCGATCGGGTACTGGAAAACAACCATCGTGCCGGGCTCCCGGCACACGATGTCGCCGCCAATCAGGGTCAGTTTCTCGCCCTGCTGGTACGGCTAACCCAGGCTAAGCGGATACTGGAGATCGGCACCCTCGGCGGCTATAGCACCATCTGGATGGCGCGCGAGCTTCCTGCCGACGGCCAACTCCTCACCCTGGAGGCCGACGCGCATCATGCCCAGGTGGCGCGGGAGAATCTGCAGCTGGCGGGCGTTGACCAGCGGGTCACGCTACGGGAGGGACCCGCGCTACAGTCCCTGGAGGCGCTTGGCGAATGTCCCGCTTTCGACCTGATCTTCATCGATGCCGATAAGCCGAATAACCCCCATTATCTGCGCTGGGCGCTACGTTATTCCCGCCCAGGAACCTTAATTATTGGCGATAACGTGGTACGCGACGGCGAAGTGGTCAACCCACAGAGCGCCGACGAGCGCGTTCAGGGCGTGCGTCAGTTCATTGAGATGATGGGCGCCGAGCCACGGTTGACGGCAACGGCGCTGCAGACCGTGGGCACTAAAGGCTGGGACGGCTTTACTCTGGCGTGGGTAAACGCTTAAGCGTGGACGCCTGACCAGTAGCCCCGGTAAGCGCAGCGCCACCGGGGACAACCAGCCAGGCTATGGGGTAATTTGCTCCATCGCCTGTAACACTCGCTTGTCCGAGATAGGATACGGGGTGCCCAGCTGCTGGGCGAAGAAGCTGACCCGCAGCTCCTCGATCATCCAGCGGATCTCCCGGACATCGTCGTCCTCACGGCGGTTCGGCGGTAGCTTATTCAGCCACTGCTGCCACGCCTGCTGCACGCTCTCCACCTTAAGCATCTGCGCCCGATCGCGGTGCGGATCGATAGCCATCTTCTCCAGACGCTTTTCAATCGCCTGCAGATAGCGCAGCGTATCGCCAAGACGGCGGAAACCGTTGCCGGTGACAAAGCCGCGATACACCAGACCCGCCATCTGCGCTTTGATATCCGACAGCCCCAGCGCCATGGTCATATCCACCCGGCCTTTCAGCCGTTTGTTGATATTGAACACCGCGGTGAGGATCTGCTCGACCTGTTTAGCGATCTCCACCACCGTGTCGTTGAGCTCGGCTCGCACTTTATCGTGCAGCTGACTAAAGCCCTCTTCCGTCCACACCGGACCGCCCGCCTCGTCGATAAGCTTATCAACGCCGCAGGAGATGCAATCGTCAATCAGATCCAGCACTTTGCCGTACGGGTTAAAGTAGAGCCCAAGCTTGGCTTTATTCGGTAGTTTCTCGTGCAGATACTTAATCGGCGACGGGATGTTGAGCAGCAGCAGGCGACGCAGACCGCGCCACATGGCCTGCTGCTGTTCCTGTGGATTATCAAACAGCTTGATGGCCACGCTGTCGCGCTCGTCCACCAGCGCCGGCCAGGCTTTCACCTTATAGTTACCGCGCTTCTGTTCGTAACTTTCCGCCAGGGTGCCAAAGCTCCAGATATGCAGCCCGCTCTGCTCAATACCGTCATCAGCGACCGCCGACAGCGTCTCCTGCACTTTGCCCTTCAGGGCGTCTTTCAACGCCTGCAGCGAGCGCCCTTCCTGCAGCTTCTTGTTTTTATCATCCACCACCCGGAAAGTGATTTTCAGGTGATCGGGCACCTGATCCCACTGCCAGGCTTCGCGGTCGATGGTCACGCCGGTCATCTTACGCAGCTCGCGCTCCAGCGAATCGAGCAGCGGCAGCTCAAGCGGCGTCGCCCGGCCAAGAAACGCTTCCGCATAGTTGGGAGCCGGGACGAAATTGCGCCGTACCGGCTTCGGCAGCGATTTTATCAGCGCGATAATGAGCTCGCGACGCAGACCAGGGATCTGCCATTCAAATCCGGCCTCCTCCACCTGGTTGAGCAGCGGCAGCGGAATATGCACCGTCACGCCGTCGGCGTCAGCGCCCGGTTCAAACTGGTAGCTAAGCCGCAGCTTGAGGTTGCCCTGATGCCAGAAGTTCGGGTAGTCCAGCTTGCTGACCTGCTCCGCCCCCTCTTTAATCAGCATGCTCTTTTCAAAATTGAGCAGATCCGGGGTTTCACGGCTGGCCCGCTTCCACCAGCTATCGAAGTGGCGGGCGGAGATGACGTCGTGGCTGATGCGCTGGTCGTAGAACTCGAACAGCGTCTCGTCATCCACCAGGATGTCGCGGCGGCGCGACTTATGCTCCAGCTCTTCGATTTCCGCGCGCAGCTTCAGGTTATCGCGGAAGAAGGCGTGACGCGTCTGCCAGTCGCCCTCTACCAGCGCGTGGCGGATAAATAGCTCACGACACAGCGCCGGATCAATCTGGCTGTAGTTGACCTTACGCGCGGCGACGATCGGCAGGCCGTAAACGGTAACCTTTTCCGTCGCCATCACCGCGCCCTGCGCCCGCTCCCAGTGCGGCTCACTGTATGAGCGCTTGATCAGGTGCTGCGCTACCGGCTCCACCCACTCCGGCTCAATGCGGGCGGCAATACGCCCCCACAGCCGGCTGGTCTCGACGAGCTCCGCAACCATCGTCCACTTCGGCGGCTTCTTGAATAGACCGGAGCCGGGGAAGATAGAGAACCGCGCATTACGGGCGCCGGTAAACTCCTGCTTATCGGCATCTTTCATGCCGATGTGCGACAGCAGACCGGTCAGCAACGCAGTATGGATCTCGCGATATTCCGCCGGCTCACTGTTGATCGGCAGGCCAAGCTCTTTCACCACCTGGCGCAGCTGGGTGTAGATGTCCTGCCACTCGCGCACGCGCAGATAGTTAAGAAAATCGACCCGGCACTGGCGGCGGAACTGATTCGACGACAGCGCCTTCTGCTGCTCGCCGAGGTAGTTCCACAGATTGACGAAGGCGAGGAAATCAGACTCTTTATCGTGGAAGCGGCGATGTTTTTCGTCAGAGGCCTGCTGTTTGTCCATCGGCCGCTCGCGCGGGTCCTGGATCGACAGCGCGGAGGTGATGATCATCGCTTCCCGCACGCAGCCGTGCTTCTGCGCCTCCAGCACCATGCGCGCCAGACGCGGATCCACCGGTAGCTGGCTGAGCTGGCGGCCCAGCGGGGTTAGCTTATAAGCCGTTGCCTGCGCATCGGTGGTGATGGCGCCCAGCTCTTCCAGCAGGCGTACGCCGTCCTGGATATTGCGCTTATCCGGCGCTTCGACAAACGGGAAGGCGGCGATATCGCCTAAGCCCAGGGCGGTCATCTGCAGGATGACCGACGCCAGGTTGGTGCGCAGAATCTCCGGGTCGGTAAATTCCGGGCGCGACAGGAAATCGTCTTCTGAATAAAGACGAATACAGATCCCTTCCGAAACGCGGCCGCAGCGGCCCTTACGCTGGTTGGCGGACGCCTGGGAAACCGGCTCGATCGGCAGGCGCTGCACCTTGGTGCGATAGCTGTAGCGACTAATACGCGCAGTACCGGGATCGATAACGTACTTAATGCCCGGCACGGTGAGCGAGGTTTCCGCCACGTTGGTCGCCAGCACGATGCGCCGCCCGCTGTGCGGCTGGAAGACGCGGTTCTGCTCGCTGTTGGACAGGCGGGCGTACAGCGGCAGCACTTCGGTATGGCGCAGATCCAGCTTATTCAGCGCATCGGCGGTATCGCGAATTTCCCGCTCACCGCTCATAAAGATCAGAATATCGCCGGGCCCTTCGCGCCCCAGTTCGTCAACCGCATCAAAGATCGCCTGTAACTGATCGCGCTCGGTATCGTCCGCCTCTTCCACAATCGGCCGATAGCGCACTTCCACCGGGTAAGTCCGCCCGGAGACTTCGATAATCGGCGCATTATTGAAATGCTTTGAGAAACGTTCCGGGTCGATGGTCGCCGAGGTAATGATGATTTTCAGGTCCGGGCGGCGCGGCAGGAGCTCTTTCAGATAGCCGAGCAGAAAGTCAATATTCAGGCTGCGCTCGTGCGCCTCATCGATAATGATGGTGTCGTACTGCATCAACAGACGATCCTGCTGGATCTCCGCCAGCAGGATACCGTCGGTCATCAGCTTAACCATGGTGTTTTCGCTGACGTGGTCGCTGAAGCGGACTTTATAGCCGATGCAGCCGCCCGGCTCGCTCTGCAGCTCTTCGGCAATACGGTTGGCGACGGTTCGCGCGGCCAGACGACGCGGCTGAGTATGGCCGATGAGTCCTTTCAGCCCGCGGCCCAGCTCCATGCAGATTTTGGGCAGCTGGGTGGTTTTACCCGAACCGGTCTCCCCGGCGACGATCACCACCTGGTGATCGCGTACCGCCTCGAGAATCTCTTGTTTTTTCTGGCTAACCGGCAGGTTTTCCGGATAGGTGATGGCCGGACGCGCCGCTTCGCGCAGCAGGACTTTACCGGCTGCCTGGCTTATCTCCAGCGCCATCTCCTGCAGAATGGCCTGTTGCGATTCAGGATTTTTAACCTTCTTCACGCCGTGCAGACGGCGGGCAAAGCGCGTTTTGTCGCGCAGCATCAGGCCGTCGAGCTGTTGATAAAGCTGGGGGAAGGTGATTTTTTGTTGTTCTGTCATAGCGTTATCGGGCAGAGCTCTGCCGGGAAAATCTCTTTTGAAGTATTGCCTTAGAGTACCACATCTGTGTCATTCGTGCCTTGTTCAAAAAATCTGAACATAGGATTCGATATATTGCGCTATCTCTGTGGCGCGATTGTGAATACAGTGTCAACAAGCACCAGGGCATTGACCCGTCAATCACATTAAAAAAAGGAAACACCCATGAGCAAAGTATTAGTTCTGAAATCCAGTATTCTGGCAGGGTACTCACAATCTGGTCAGCTTTCCGACTATTTTGTTGAACAATGGCAGGAAAAACACCCTGGCGATGAGATCACCGTGCGTGACCTGGCCGCCAATCCGATCCCGGTTCTGGATGGCGAACTGGTTGGCGCCCTGCGTCCGAGCGACGCGCCGCTGACTCCGCGTCAGCAGGAAGCGCTGGCCCTTTCCGACGAGCTGATCGCCGAACTGAAAGGCAACGATGTGATTGTTATCGCTGCGCCGATGTACAACTTCAACATCCCGACGCAGCTGAAAAACTATTTCGACCTGGTGGCTCGCGCCGGCGTCACCTTCCGCTACACCGAGAAAGGGCCGGAAGGTCTGGTAACCGGTAAACGCGCGGTCGTCGTTACCAGCCGCGGCGGTATCCATAAAGATACTCCGACCGACCTGGTCACCCCATACCTGTCCACCTTCCTCGGCTTCATCGGCATCACCGACGTGAACTTTGTGTTCGCCGAAGGTATCGCTTACGGCCCGGAAGTCGCGGCCAAAGCGCAGTCTGACGCGAAAGCGGCCATCGACAGCGTGGTTGCAGCCTAATATTTCACTCCTCTCGCTTCCTGCGGGAGGAGAGTTTTACTTTTTCTCGTAGCGTAAATACCCCACCACGCCTCCACCGCCATCCTTTGGATGATTCACGCCGTCGTTGACCTCCACGCAAGGGAAATCGAAAGGCGAAACGCCGTCAATGCAGGCCACATTCACCCCATACTGCTGTGGGTTTGATCGCCGTTGATGAAAGGTGTAGATCCCGCATACCGAGCAGAAAAAGTGCACGGCTTCCCCTGTATTAAAGCGATACTCTGTGAGCTTATCCCCTCCGCGTACCACCTCTATTCCTGAACGCGGCGAAGAGACCGCGACCGCCCCACGCATGCGACAATATGAGCAGTTACAGCGCCGAACGGTGTTGAAGCCGTCGCTGAGCTCCACGGTAAACGCCACCGCACCGCAGTGACAGTGAGCGGATAATTTCTCTGCCATAATTTTACCCCTCAGGTGGCGGCTTTTGGCCGCAGGTTTTCATCAAACGCCAGCCGCTTACGCCCTGCTTCGACTTCCCGTAATGGCTCCACCTGGTGCAGCGTCTGCTTACAGCGTTCCACCAGCGCCTGGTATTCACGGGTACCTTGTTTTTTCCACGCCAGCTCCTGTTCGCTCAGGGTGCGAATCGCTTTTGCCGGGCTGCCGATAATCAGATGGTTGGCGGGCATCTCGGCGTTGGCTTTGACAAAGGCCGAAGCGCCGACAATGCTGTTTTCGCCAATGACCGCCCCGTCGATAATCACCGCGCTCATGCCCACCAGCGCGTTGCGGCCAATCACGCAGCCGTGCAGAATAGCGCCGTGGCCGATATGGCCCTCCTCTTCCACCACCGTATCCTGGCCGGGGAAGCCATGCATCACGCAGTTATCCTGAATATTGGCACCGTCTTTGACCACGATGCGCCCGAAGTCGCCGCGCAGGCTGGCGTTGGGCCCAACATAGACCCCTTTGCCGAGGATCACGTCGCCAATCAACACCGCGGTCGGGTGAACGTAACTCTCCTCCGGCACCACCGGCGTCAGTCCATCAATCTGATATATCGGCATGCAACCTCCTTATGCGCCCGGCAAACCGCCAAAGCGCTGATAATAGAGCGGACCCGGCACCGGGAGCTCGCCCACCGAGCTCTCACCTTTCTCGCTGACAAACGCCAGCGCACCGGGACTCACGCGTTGATAAATATTGATACACAGCTGGCGGGCGGTTTGCCCTGCCCAATGCGCCGGCAGGAGCTCTTCCGGCAGCAGCGGGTCTTTGAGCACCACCCGGCGATAGAAATGGATAAGGAGCAGTTGGATCTGGAAACAGCGATCCGGCGTCAACTCTGACGGGTCGCAATCGCGCAGCAGCGGCAGTAGAGGTCGGAACAAGGCGATAAACGCCTCGTACATCTCATTTTGTTCGGTGAGATGCCAGCACTCCTCCACCCGGCTGCGCAGGGCCGCCCTGGAGAGCGCCAGCGGCGAATGGGCTTCAAAACAGATGACGTTTTCGGCGACGCCCGCTTCGTGGAGCAGAGACTGGACATCGGCCAGCTTTTGCGACGGCGAGGCCAGCAGGCTCGGCGCCAGCGCGCCAAACCCCTGCCACAGCAGCTGCTTTTTAACGTCGGCGAGCACATTTTTCTCCAGGCCTTCCGAAAGCAGCAACAGCCAGGTACCGTCCCATTCCGGGGCACTGGCGCGATAAATTTTATGCTCCGCGCGCCGGGTCAGGCGCAACCCTTTATCACTCAGGCGATAGAAGCTGCGCCGGCCGATGCGGACAACATCAAGCCACTCTTCTTTATTGAGGCGAAACAGCGCGGTGCGTACGAAGCGCTCGCCGAAGCCTAATCCTTCCAGCAGCGCCGCGACGCTGCCCAGCCACACTTCCCCACCGCGCTGTAATAAAGCGTCGCCATACAGCGAGGCAATTAATGACGTGCCGCTGATGGGCATCGCCGTCACCGCTTGTTGAATAAAGGCGTCGAGTTTACTCATCTGATTCATTCTGTTGTTATATTTTTCCTTTATGAATCATAGCACAGGAAATTCCCGGCTTACGGCGTAAAGGCCTCAGCCGGGTTATCGGGGAGAGAATTAACCGCTGACCACCGCTTTACGCAGGTCGAATACCCGACAGGCTTTCCCTTCCGAGCGCGGAATGCTGCCGCAGTTGACGATAGTAATGTCGGTGGAGATCCCGACCATCGACTTAATGCGGTGACGCAACTGATGGCAAATCTGGCAGCGTTGTTCATGACTCAGCGCCAGCCCGCTCTCTTTCAGCTCAACGCGCACCGCCAGCGAATCCAGATGACCGCGGCGATTGACCTCTAACTGATAGTGCGGCGCCAGGTGTTCAAACTTGAGGATCTCCTCTTCCAGCTGCGAGGGGAAGACGTTAACCCCGCGGATAATCAGCATATCGTCGCTGCGTCCGCTGATGCGATCCATGCGGCGCATGGTCCGCGCGGTTCCCGGCAGCAGGCGCGTCAGATCGCGGGTACGATAGCGGATCACCGGCAGCGCTTCTTTGGTCAGGGTGGTAAACAGCAGCTCACCATGCTCGCCATCTTCCAGCGGCGTACCGTCGTCCGGGTTGACGATTTCCGGGAAGAAGTGGTCTTCCCAGATAGTCGGGCCGTCAACGGTTTCCAGACACTCCATCGCTACGCCCGGTCCCATGACTTCCGACAAACCGTAAATATCCAGGGCGGTGATCCCCAGCCGGCGCTCGATTTCCGCGCGCATCGCCAGCGTCCACGGCTCAGCGCCAAAGACGCCGACCCGCAATGAACAGCCGCGGGCATCGCCGCCCATCTGGCGCTCCAGCTCTTCAATCAGATTCAGACAGTAGGACGGCGTCACCATGATCATATCCGGCTGGAAATCGCGGATCAGCTGCGCCTGTTTTTCGGTCTGTCCGCCGGACATCGGGATCACCGTCGCGCCCAAACGTTCCGCGCCGTAGTGCGCGCCAAGGCCGCCGGTAAACAGGCCATAGCCGTAGGCGACGTGAATTTTATCTTTTGCTGAACCACCGGCCGCGCGCAGCGAACGGGCGACAATATTGGCCCAGTTATCAATATCGTTTTGCGTATACCCCACCACCGTCGGTTTGCCGGTGGTGCCGGAAGAGGCGTGAATGCGCACCACCTGCTCCATCGGCACCGCGAAGGTATCGAAGGGATAGTTGTCGCGCAGATCCTGTTTGGTGGTGCAGGGGAATTTTTGTAGATCGTTTAATTCCCGAAAGTCGTCAGGGTGCACGCCGGCGGCGTCGAATTTGCGGCGATACATCGGCACATTTTCGTACGCATGCTTCAGCGTCCATTTCAGGCGCTGGGTTTGCAGGGCCTGCAGTTCGTCACGCGATGCGGTTTCAATCGGATCTAATTTTGTAGTAGTTATCATTGTAGGGTACTCGCAGGTAAATTAGCTCACACTCGCTCGAGGATCATGGCAATGCCCTGACCCACGCCAATACACATCGTACACAGCGCATAGCGCCCGCCCCGGCGTTGCAGCTCAAGGCTGGCGCTCAGCGCTAACCGCGCGCCGCTCATGCCCAGCGGATGGCCTAACGCGATGGCGCCGCCGTTGGGATTCACGTGCGCCGCATCGTCCGGCACGCCGAGCTGTCTGAGCACCCCCAGCGCCTGGGCGGCGAAGGCCTCATTCAGCTCAATCAGATCCATATCGTTAATATTGAGTCCCGCCCGCTCCAGCACTTTACGCACCGCCGGTACCGGCGGTGCGTAAAGT
>NZ_JAGRQY010000051.1:0-42594 GCF_018223905.1 Klebsiella sp. 28 | reverse complement strand
TAGGGAACTGCCAGGCATCAAATTGCAGTAAGCCGGGGTGACAACCGGTGGTAATAAAGCGAAGAAATTCGGTGGAGCGGTAGTTCAGTCGGTTAGAATACCTGCCTGTCACGCAGGGGGTCGCGGGTTCGAGTCCCGTCCGTTCCGCCACTTATTTAACATTAAGCCTGCTCAAATAGCAGGCTTAGTGGTAAGAAAATTTTAGGGGCGTAGTTCAATTGGTAGAGCACCGGTCTCCAAAACCGGGTGTTGGGAGTTCGAGTCTCTCCGCCCCTGCCATTTATAAGAATCCTTTGCTCAGGCAAAGGATTTTTTTTATCTCTAATCTCCATTGGCAATATCCCCGACGAAAATACCTTGCTGATCTCCGTCCATGGAGAGTAGCGTTTATTCCAGAATAGGGTTTTTCAGGATCTCATGGATCTGCGCCTGCTTATCGCTATTTTGTAACCAGATCGCATAAAGTGGACGGGATAACGTAGCGCTGTCCATGACCGTATGTAACCCATGCTTCTCTTTCGCCCAGCGAACAGGTAGCCAACAGCAGCCGTTCAGGCGCGATAATTGCTGATAGATCAGTTCAGCTGAAGAGGTAGTGAGCAGCGGAACATCATCGCTTCCTATCAGTCCCACTTCGTTTTGCTGAAAATCAGGCCCCCATTCAAGGCGCAAGTAATTCAATTCATTTCTGTTTTTTGCAGGCGATGCGCAATACAGGGCAAGAGTAAAATTACCCAACAGCTGGCTGCTTAATTCATCCATCTTCGGCGATTCGGTGGTGATCAGCAGATCCAACTGGCGTTCGTGAAGCTGTTTAACCAACGACTGCCGCTGCGCGATACGGGCTTCAAACTGGAGATTGTAAGGTGCGCTGTAGAGGGTACCGAGCCAGCTGTTAAGCATACATTCCCACAGGGAGGCGCTGGCCCCAATGGAGAATTCATTATGTCGCGAAGAGTGTGCCACCTCCTTGCGCGCAGCCTGCCAGGTATTCATGAGCGTTTCGGCATAGGGGAGGAGCTTTTCGCCGGCAGTCGTCAGGCGGATGTTATTACGATGACGGGTGAACAGATTCACACCAAGTTGATTTTCCAGCTGACGAATACGAAAGCTGACTGCTGACTGTGTCAGGTAAAGCGCCTCTGCTGCTCGCCCAAAGTGACGAGTTCTACTCACTTCCAGGAAAGTCTTGAGCAATTCCGTATCCACACCGTTCTCCACAAAATTATTTGTCGTGATGATTTAAATGTTTTGTTTGACGCTCTGTCAAGCGTAACTAATACTCCGCGCCATAAATAGCTCGGCCAAAGAATCAGGAGCGTGTAGGATGGCGGAAAGCTTTACGACGACTAATCGTTTTTTCGACAATAAAAATTATCCACGCGGGTTCTCCCGTCACGGTGATTTCACCATCAAAGAGGCGCAACTGCTGGAACGTCATGGTTATGCCTTTAACGAACTGGAACTGGGTAAGCGCGAACCTGTTACCGAAGATGAAAAACAATTTGTCTCGGTGTGCCGTGGTGAACGTGAGCCGGTGACGGAAGCAGAACGCGTATGGATTAAGTATATGGCGCGTATCAAGCGGCCGAAGCGTTTCCATACTCTGTCCGGCGGCAAACCGCAGATGGAAGGCGCTGACGATTACACCGAAAGCGATGACTAAGAAAAAAGGGCGTAAGCCCTTTTTTTACGCCATCATTTTCTGCAGATGGTTGAGCATCCGATCTATTGCCCGATAGCTGAGCGCCTCCTGCAAATGACAGCGTTCAATCTCTTCAACCTCTGCCAGATCGGCAATGGTTCTCGCAACCTTTAACAGACGCTGCCAGGCGCGAATAGAAAGCCCCAGCTGCGTTAGCGTCTGTTCCAGCCAGACAGCATCCTCCCGCCTTAAGCGACAGCAGTTCTTCATTTCACGATTCTCAAGATGGGCATTGAGTTTATTTTGCCTGAGCATTTGTCGTTCACGCGCCGCCAGCACCCGCTGCCGGACCGTTGCGCTCGATTCTTCGCCCTGCGAGCCCTGACTCAGTATTCCTGGCGGTGGCAATGGGATCTCTAAGGAAAGATCGAAGCGGTCGAGGAAGGGGCCTGACAGGCGTCCAAGGTAGCGCAATGTCTGCTCCGGCGATGCACGATTATGTTTACCCTGATAATGTCCTGTCGGGCTTGGATTCATCGCTGCAATAAGCTGAAAGCGCGCCGGATAGTCAATTTTGGCGCGCGAGCGTGATATGTGGATCTTGCCTGACTCAATGGGTTCGCGTAGCGCATCCAGTACCCGCCGCTCAAACTCCGGCAGTTCATCAAGAAACAGCACGCCATTATGGGCCAGGGAAATCTCACCGGGGACCGGTATCGAGCCGCCGCCCACCATCGCTGCCAGCGAGGCGCTATGGTGGGGGGCGCGGAACGGCCTCTGACGCCACCGCGTCTTTGCGGTGTGGAGGTTGACCAGACTCTGTATGGCCGCGCTCTCCAGCGCTTCCTGATTGCTTAATGGCGGCAGGAGACCGGGGAGTCGGCTGGCTAGCATGGTTTTCCCGGTCCCGGGCGGGCCTATCAGGAGCAGGTTGTGACCACCGGCGGCCACAATCTCCAGCGCTCGTTTGCCCTGCTGCTGGCCGATAACATCGAGCAGATCTTCGTAGCGTTCATCCCGAGCAGGCGCCTCGGCGAGAGGCGGTGAAAGCGATGTCTGCCCCGCAAGAAATGCGCAAACCTCCTGCAGATGGTCGGCGACCAGACAATCGCTGCCGCCGATCAGGCCGACCTCCGCCGCATTGTCAGAGGAGACGACAATGCGCCGGCCGGCTTTGATGGCCTCCATTGCGCTGGGGATTGCCCCTGGAACGCCTCGTAACCCACCTGTAAGGGCGAGTTCGCCCACAAACTCATATTGATTCAGTCGCGTCGTGTTGAGCTGCTCTGAGGCAACGAGAAGCGCGAGAGCGATGGGCAGATCGTATCGTCCGCCTTCTTTGGGCAGATCCGCTGGCGCCAGGTTAATGGTTATCTTCTTCGCAGGAAAAGCGTAGCCGCTGTTGATCAGGGCGCTGCGGACCCGGTCGCGGGCCTCTTTCACGGTGGTTTCCGGCAGCCCGACCATAGTTAGACCAGGAAGACCGTTTCTGAGATGAACCTCAACGGTAATCAATGGCGCTTCGATACCGAGCGCCGCGCGAGTATAGACGATAGCGAGCGACATAAAACCTCCTGGACAGAGAAGAATTATGGTTGGCATGACGTAAAGCGAGAATGGAAAAAGTGCGAATTTAGAACTGCGTATCCATACTTTTCGCGGCATATCGTTACATTTAGCCGAAAATGGACGTTTGATCGCAAAACAGAGCTATGTTGGCAAAGAGGGCGCCGAAGAGCGCGGCAGGCGTGAGAAACCTGAATTTTTTTCATTTTTGATTTTTTTCATATAAAACAATTATTTTTATTGAAACCGTTAGGCTGATCAGCAACGAAGATATAAAAAAATCTTGTGCTTTATGTGATGTCTGTGGTAACTCTTTAGGTATTCCTTCGAACAAGAAGCCAGAAAGTATAAAAAATGACAGCCCTTCTACGAGTGATTAGCCTGGTCGTGATTAGCGTGGTGGTGATTATTATCCCACCGTGCGGGGCTGCACTTGGACGAGGAAAGGCTTAGAAATCAAGCCTTAACGAACTAAGACCCCCGCACCGAAAGGTCCGGGGGTTTTTTTATAACTGAAATAACCTAAGCGAGGAGCAGATGATGACTTTTAGCATAAAATTCTGTTTCTCCCGATTTATGACGGGGAACTAACTATGAATGGCGCGCAGTGGGTGGTACATGCTTTGCGGACACAGGGAGTCGACACAGTTTTTGGCTATCCGGGTGGCGCAATTATGCCGGTTTACGATGCACTGTATGACGGCGGCGTGGAGCACCTGCTGTGCCGGCATGAGCAAGGGGCAGCCATGGCGGCCATTGGTTATGCGCGAGCAACCGGTAAAACCGGGGTGTGTATCGCGACGTCCGGCCCGGGCGCGACCAATCTGATCACCGGCCTGGCGGACGCCCTGCTTGACTCTATTCCCATCGTAGCTATCACCGGCCAGGTGGCCGCACCCTTCATCGGCACGGATGCGTTCCAGGAAGTAGACGTTCTCGGTTTGTCACTGGCCTGTACTAAGCACAGTTTCCTTGTGCAGTCTCTGGACGAACTGCCGCGGGTTATTGCCGAGGCTTTCCAGGTGGCAAACTCAGGCCGTCCAGGTCCGGTGCTGGTTGATATCCCTAAGGATATTCAGATGGCGCAGGGCGACCTCGATCCCCATTTCTCTACCGTCGCCGATGAGATGGCATTTCCGCAGGCGGAAGTGGCGCAGGCTCTGCAGATGCTGGCCCAATCGCAGCAACCGATGCTGTATGTTGGCGGCGGGGTCGGCATGGCGCAGGCGGTACCGGCTTTGCGCGAATTCCTGGCGGTGACCAGGATGCCGGCAACCTGCACCCTGAAAGGGCTGGGCGTGGTGGATGCTGATTATCCCTATTATCTCGGCATGCTGGGAATGCACGGCACTAAGGCGGCCAACCTGGCGGTACAGGAGTGCGATCTGCTGATCGCCGTCGGCGCGCGTTTTGACGATCGCGTAACCGGTAAGCTCAATACCTTCGCACCGCATGCCAAAGTGATCCACATGGACATCGATCCGGCGGAGCTGAACAAGCTGCGTCAGGCGCATATCGGTCTGACAGGCGATCTGAACTGCCTGCTGCCGGCGCTGCAGCAGCCGTTAGCTATCGATGGCTGGCGCGAGCGGAGTGCCGCACTGCGTGCCGAGCATGCCTGGCGTTACGATCATCCCGGTGAGGCAATCTACGCGCCGCTGCTGCTGAAGCAGCTTTCCGACCGCAAGCCGGCGGACAGCGTGGTGACCACCGACGTTGGCCAGCACCAGATGTGGTCGGCTCAGCATATGACCTATACCCGCCCGGAAAACTTTATCACCTCCAGCGGCTTAGGCACCATGGGCTTTGGCCTGCCGGCCGCCGTTGGCGCCCAGGTGGCGCGCCCTAACGATACGGTGATCTGTATCTCCGGTGACGGCTCCTTCATGATGAATGTACAGGAGCTGGGCACCGTTAAACGCAAGCAGTTACCGCTGAAGATCGTGTTACTCGACAACCAGCGGTTAGGGATGGTTCGACAATGGCAGCAGCTGTTTTTCCAGGAACGTTATAGCGAAACCACTCTGACTGATAACCCTGATTTCCTCACGCTGGCCAGCGCCTTCGGTATTCCTGGCCAACACATCACCCGTAAAGACCAGGTTGAAGCGGCACTCGACACCATGCTTTCGAGCCAGGGGCCATACCTGCTTCATGTCTCAATCGACGAACTTGAGAATGTCTGGCCGTTGGTGCCGCCCGGCGCCAGTAACTCTGAAATGCTGGAGAAATTATCATGATGCAACATCAGGTCGCTTTACAGGCACGTTTCAACCCGGAAACCTTAGAGCGCGTGCTGCGCGTTGTCCGCCACCGGGGTTTCCACATCTGCGCAATGAACATGGAAACCGCGCCGGACGCACAGAACATAAATATCGAATTGACCGTTGCCAGCCCGCGGCCCGTCGAATTACTGTTTAGTCAATTAAGCAAACTGGTCGACGTTGCCTGCGTCGAGATCCAGCAACCCACATCACAACAAATCCGCGCCTGAGCGCAAAGGAAGAAAAATGACGACGAAAAAAGCTGATTACATTTGGTTCAATGGCGAGATGGTTCCGTGGGGCGAAGCGAAAGTTCATGTGATGTCCCATGCGCTGCACTACGGTACCTCGGTATTCGAGGGGATCCGTTGCTACGACTCGCACAAAGGCCCGGTGGTGTTCCGTCATCGCGAACATATGCAGCGTCTGCATGATTCAGCCAAAATTTATCGTTTCCCGGTCTCCCAGAGCGTCGACGAACTGATGGAAGCCTGCCGCGAAGTCATTCGAACCAATAATCTGACCAGCGCTTATATCCGTCCGCTGGTGTTTGTTGGCGATGTCGGCATGGGGGTAAACCCGCCTCCGGGTTATAACACTGACGTGATCATCGCGGCGTTCCCATGGGGAGCCTACCTCGGCGCAGAAGCGCTTGAGCAGGGGATCGATGCAATGGTCTCTTCCTGGAACCGCGCGGCGCCGAACACTATCCCGACGGCAGCGAAAGCCGGTGGTAATTATCTTTCCTCGCTGCTGGTTGGCAGTGAAGCGCGTCGCCATGGCTATCAGGAAGGTATCGCCCTCGATGTTAACGGCTATATCTCCGAAGGCGCAGGGGAAAACCTGTTTGAAGTGAAGGACGGTGTACTGTTCACCCCGCCGTTTACCTCTTCCGCGCTGCCGGGCATTACCCGCGACGCCATTATCAAGCTGGCGAAAGATCTTGGTATCGAAGTCCGCGAGCAGGTGTTGTCCCGTGAATCCCTGTATCTGGCGGATGAAGTCTTCATGTCCGGCACTGCGGCGGAAATCACCCCGGTACGCAGCGTGGACGGCATCCAGGTCGGCGCAGGCCGTCGCGGTCCGGTAACCAAACGCATTCAGGAAGCCTTCTTTGGCCTCTTCACCGGTGAAACAGAAGATAAATGGGGCTGGTTGGATCCGGTAAGTAAGTAATTAAAAATGGGACGGCACGCACCGTCCCATTTAATAAACACAGATGGGAGTAAAAAGAGCATGCCTAAGTACCGTTCCGCCACCACCACACATGGCCGCAATATGGCGGGCGCCCGCGCGTTGTGGCGCGCAACCGGAATGACCGATGCCGATTTCGGCAAACCGATTATCGCCGTCGTTAACTCCTTTACCCAGTTTGTCCCCGGGCACGTGCACCTGCGCGATCTCGGCAAACTGGTTGCCGAGCAGATTGAAGCCGCCGGTGGCGTGGCCAAAGAATTCAACACCATCGCAGTGGATGATGGGATCGCTATGGGCCACGGGGGTATGCTCTATTCACTGCCATCCCGCGAGCTGATCGCCGACTCGGTGGAGTATATGGTTAACGCCCACTGCGCTGATGCCATGGTTTGTATCTCCAACTGCGACAAAATCACCCCGGGGATGCTGATGGCCTCCCTGCGTTTGAATATTCCGGTGATCTTTGTTTCCGGCGGCCCGATGGAAGCCGGGAAGACCAAGCTGTCAGATAAAATCATCAAGCTTGACCTGGTGGATGCGATGATTCAGGGGGCGGATCCGAAAGTGTCCGACGAGCAGAGTAATCAGGTGGAACGCTCCGCCTGCCCGACCTGCGGCTCCTGTTCCGGGATGTTCACGGCGAACTCCATGAACTGCCTGACCGAAGCGCTGGGCCTGTCGCAGCCGGGCAACGGCTCTCTGCTGGCGACCCACGCCGATCGTAAGGAGCTGTTCCTAAACGCCGGGAAACGTATCGTGGAGCTGACCAAACGCTATTACGAGCAGGATGACGCTTCCGCGCTGCCGCGCAATATCGCCAGCAAGGCGGCCTTTGAGAACGCTATGACGCTGGATATCGCCATGGGCGGCTCCACCAATACCGTTCTGCACCTGCTGGCGGCGGCGCAGGAAGCTGAAATCGACTTCACCATGAGCGATATCGATAAGCTCTCCCGCAAAGTGCCGCAGCTGTGTAAGGTGGCGCCGAGCACGCAGAAATACCATATGGAAGATGTGCATCGCGCCGGCGGCGTGCTGGGCATTCTGGGCGAGCTGGACCGCGCCGGGCTGCTGAATCGCGAGGTCAAAAACGTCCTTGGCCTGACGCTGCCGCAGACCCTGGAACAGTACGATGTGATGGTGACCCAGGACGACGCGGTGAAAAAAATGTTCCGCGCCGGCCCGGCGGGCATCCGTACCACCCAGGCGTTCTCGCAAGACTGCCGCTGGGATACCCTGGATGACGATCGCGCCGAAGGCTGTATCCGTTCTCTGGAACACGCTTACAGCAAGGACGGCGGCCTGGCGGTGCTGTACGGCAATTTCGCAGAAAACGGTTGTATCGTGAAAACCGCCGGCGTGGACGATAGCATCCTGAAATTTACCGGTCCGGCGAAAGTATATGAGAGCCAGGACGATGCGGTTGAGGCCATCCTCGGCGGTAAAGTCGTGGAAGGCGACGTCGTGGTGATCCGCTACGAAGGGCCGAAAGGCGGGCCGGGGATGCAGGAAATGCTTTACCCCACCAGCTTCCTGAAGTCGATGGGGCTGGGCAAAGCGTGCGCGCTGATCACCGATGGCCGTTTCTCCGGCGGCACCTCAGGGCTCTCTATCGGTCACGTCTCTCCGGAAGCGGCGAGCGGCGGCAACATTGCGCTCATTGAAGATGGCGACATGATCGCGATTGATATTCCAAACCGCAGCATCCAGCTGCAGCTGAGCGATGCGGAAATTGCGGCGCGTCGTGAAGCCCAGGAAGCGCGTGGCGACCAGGCGTGGACGCCGAAGAATCGCCAGCGTCAGGTCTCCTTTGCCCTTCGCGCCTACGCCAGCCTGGCGACCAGCGCCGACAAAGGCGCGGTACGCGATAAATCCAAGCTGGGTGGCTAATCATGGCGGATTCACAACCCTTGTCCGGCGCCCCTGAGGGCGCCGAGTACCTGCGAGCAGTGCTGCGCGCGCCGGTTTATGAAGCGGTGCAGAAAACGCCGCTGCAAAAAATGGATAAGCTCTCGTCGCGGCTGGATAACGTTATTCTGGTGAAGCGTGAAGATCGCCAGCCGGTACACAGCTTTAAGCTGCGCGGCGCTTACGCGATGATGTCCAGCCTGACTGCCGAACAGAAATCCCACGGGGTGATCACCGCTTCGGCGGGCAACCATGCCCAGGGCGTGGCGTTTTCCGCATCGCGGCTGGGCGTTAAGGCGCTGATCGTGATGCCGGTAGCGACCGCCGATATCAAAGTCGATGCCGTTCGCGGCTTTGGCGGCGAAGTGCTGCTGCACGGCGCCAACTTTGACGAAGCGAAGGCGAGAGCGATTGAGCTGGCGCAACAGCAGGGTTTTACCTGGGTGCCGCCGTTCGATCACCCGATGGTCATCGCCGGACAGGGAACCCTGGCGCTGGAGCTGCTGCAGCAGGATGCCCATATTGACCGCGTATTCGTCCCGGTGGGCGGCGGCGGTCTGGCAGCGGGCGTGGCGGTGCTGATCAAGCAGCTGATGCCGCAGATCAAAGTGATCGCGGTGGAGGCGGAAGATTCTGCTTGCCTGAAGGCGGCGCTGGACGCAGGCCATCCGGTGGATCTGCCGCGCGTCGGCTTGTTTGCCGAAGGCGTGGCGGTCAAACGCATCGGCGATGAAACGTTCCGTTTATGCCAGGAGTATCTGGACGATATCATCACCGTCGATAGCGATGCTATCTGCGCGGCGATGAAGGATCTGTTCGAAGATGTGCGGGCGGTGGCGGAGCCTTCCGGCGCGCTGGCGCTGGCGGGGATGAAAAAGTATATCGCCCAGCATAACATCCGCGGCGAGCGTCTGGCTCATATTCTGTCCGGGGCCAACGTCAACTTCCACGGCCTGCGCTACGTGTCCGAGCGCTGCGAGCTCGGGGAACAGCGCGAAGCGCTGCTGGCGGTGACGATCCCGGAAGAGAAAGGTAGCTTTTTGAAGTTTTGCCAGCTACTGGGGGGCCGCTCGGTGACGGAGTTCAACTACCGCTTTGCCGATGCCAAAGACGCCTGTATTTTTGTCGGGGTACGCCTGAGTCGTGGCCTGGAAGAGCGGAAAGAGATCCTCCAGTTACTGAACGACGGCGGCTACAGCGTGGTGGATCTCTCTGATGATGAGATGGCTAAGCTGCATGTGCGCTATATGGTCGGCGGCCGGCCGTCAAAAGCGCTGCAGGAGCGGCTGTTCAGCTTCGAGTTTCCGGAATCGCCGGGGGCGCTGCTGAAATTCCTGCATACCCTTGGCACCCACTGGAATATTTCACTGTTCCACTACCGCAGCCACGGCACTGACTATGGTCGGGTACTGGCGGCCTTCGAGTTGGGCGAGCACGAGCCGGACTTTGAAACTCGTCTTAATGAGCTGGGCTATGAGTGCCACGACGAAACGCATAACCCGGCATTCCGCTTTTTCCTCGCGGGTTAGTGGTTGGGAAGAATTTTCCAGAAAGCATCAATAAGCGGCTCATGCAGCCGCTTTTTTTGTGCGCAAACGCCCAGCTCAAACGGCGTTTGCTCATCGCTGCGCTCCAGGATCATCACCCTGTTGCGTACCGGCTCCGGACTGTTCTCCAGCACCACTTCCGGCAGCAGCGCCACGCCGCATCCCAGGGCGACCATCGACACCATCGCTTCGTGCCCGCCGACGGTGGCGTAGATCGACGGATTGCTGATTTTATGCCGCCGAAACCACAGCTCGATGCGCCGACGTACCGGCCCCTGGTCGGCCATGATAAAGGGCACTGTCGACCAGTCGGGGCGCTCGACGGTCACCTGGTTGCGCACCGGGCAGGGAAGGGCCGGGGCAATTAACACCACGGCGAGGTTCTCCAGCATCGAAAACGCCACCGACCCTGGCAGAGTCTCCGGCTTACCGGCAATCGCCAGGTCGGCTTCGCCGGTGACGACCTTCTCCATAGCGTCGGCGGCGTCGCCGGTCGAGAGCTTGATCTCCACCGAGGGGTGCGCGGCGCGAAAGCGGTCGAGGATCGGCGGCAGATGGCTATAGGCGGCGGTGACAGAGCAGAAGATGTGCAGCTCGCCGGAGAGCGAAGGGCCCTGCTGATCGATGACGTGACGAAGCTGCTGATACTGCAATAAAGTCTGTTGGGCAAAGGTACGTAACTCTTCCCCGGCTTCGGTAAGGGTCACCGTGCGATTATCTCGCACGAACAGCGGCTGGCCGAGGTCCTCTTCCAGACGTTGGATCTGGCGCGAAAGCGTCGACGGGCTGACGTGCATGGCCCGCGCGCTGCGGCCAAAATGGCGGCTTTCCGCCAGATGCAGAAAGGTTTTCAGATCGCGTAAATCCACGGCGCGTACTCCCCGGTTTTGTATTTCATAAAATGCAACGTGACGTTGTGAATATATCAATTTCCGCAATAAAATTCCTGTCATATAGTAAGTTCATTCTCGCAAAAGCGAACCGAACAATAAGCACGACACAACATCACGGAGTTACAGACATGGCTAACTACTTTAATACACTGAACCTGCGCCAGCAGCTGGCACAGCTGGGCAAATGCCGCTTTATGGCGCGCGACGAATTCGCCGATGGCGCAAGCTACCTTCAGGGTAAAAAAGTGGTCATCGTCGGCTGCGGCGCGCAGGGTCTGAACCAGGGTCTGAACATGCGTGACTCCGGCCTGGATATCTCCTATGCGCTGCGTAAAGAAGCGATCGCTGAGAAGCGCGCCTCCTGGCGTAAAGCGACTGAAAACGGCTTCAAAGTCGGCACTTATGAAGAGCTGATCCCGCAGGCGGACCTGGTGATTAACCTGACGCCGGACAAACAGCACTCAGACGTTGTGCGCTCCGTACAGCCGCTGATGAAAGACGGCGCAGCGCTGGGTTACTCCCACGGCTTCAACATCGTGGAAGTGGGCGAGCAGATCCGTAAAGACATCACCGTGGTGATGGTGGCGCCGAAGTGCCCGGGCACCGAAGTGCGTGAAGAGTACAAACGCGGTTTCGGCGTACCGACGCTTATCGCGGTACACCCGGAAAACGACCCGAAAGGCGAAGGCATGGCGATTGCCAAAGCATGGGCGGCGGCGACAGGCGGCCACCGCGCGGGCGTGCTGGAATCTTCCTTCGTGGCGGAAGTGAAATCTGACCTGATGGGCGAGCAAACTATCCTTTGCGGCATGCTGCAGGCGGGTTCTCTGCTGTGCTTCGACAAGCTGGTGGCGGAAGGTACCGATCCGGCGTATGCAGAAAAACTGATTCAGTTCGGCTGGGAAACCATCACCGAAGCGCTGAAGCAGGGCGGCATCACCCTGATGATGGATCGCCTCTCCAACCCGGCGAAACTGCGCGCTTATGCGCTGTCCGAGCAGCTGAAAGAGATCATGGCGCCGCTGTTCCAGAAACACATGGACGACATTATCTCCGGCGAATTCTCCTCCGGCATGATGGCGGACTGGGCGAATGATGATAAGAAACTGCTGACCTGGCGTGAAGAGACCGGCAAAACCGCCTTCGAAACCGCGCCGCAATATGAAGGCAAAATCGGCGAGCAGGAGTACTTCGATAAAGGCGTTCTGATGATCGCGATGGTGAAAGCGGGCGTTGAGCTGGCCTTCGAAACCATGGTGGCCTCCGGCATCATCGAAGAGTCTGCTTACTACGAATCACTGCATGAGCTGCCGCTTATCGCCAACACCATCGCCCGTAAGCGTCTGTATGAGATGAACGTGGTTATTTCCGATACTGCTGAATATGGTAACTACCTGTTCTCTTACGCTTGCGTACCGCTGCTGAAAGAGTTCATGACCACCCTGCAGACCGGCGACCTGGGCACAGCGATTGCCGAAGGCGCGGTAGATAACGCGCAGCTGCGCGATGTGAACGAAGCGATTCGCAGCCACGCTATCGAGCAGGTTGGTAAGAAACTGCGCGGTTATATGACCGATATGAAGCGTATCGCGGTAGCCGGCTAATTCCTCGTCGTCTTTCGACTTGCCGATGCGTTGGCTACGGTACGTACACCCCAGCCACATAGTAATCTTTGTTCCTGGGGATGTACTTCCTTGCCGCCTTCCGGCAAGCCGAAATCCATAGAGGCATGGATTTGTTTAGTAGGCCTGATAAGCGAAGCGCCATCAGGCAAAAACCCGGAGATTAAGATCCCCGGGTTTTTTTATTATTTCCGGTACAGCACTTTGATGATGTGGTAGCCGAACTGGGTATGCAGCGGGCCGGTTGGCTCCAGTTCAGGGCAGGAGAAGACCACTTTATCGAAGGCCGGTACCATCTGGCCCTGGCGGAACTCACCCAGATCGCCACCGCGTTTGCCTGACGGACAAATGGAGTGTTTCTTTGCCAGCTTGCCGAAATCGGCGCCGTTTTTGAGCTGCTCGAGCAGATCGAGCGCCAGTTTCTCTTCTTTTACCAGGATATGCAGTGCTGCCGCGGTTTTAGCCATGATTGCGCCTTGAGTGAGTTGGGATAAATCAGGGCGCCATAGTATCACGCGCTAGCGGCGATACAGCACCTTGATGATGTGGTAGCCGAATTTGGTTTTCACCGGGCCATAGGGTTTGAGCAGCGGACAGCTGAAGACGGCTTGATCAAACGGACCGACCATCGCGCCTTGCTGAAACTCGCCTAAGTCGCCGCCGTTGCGGCCAGACGGACATTTAGAATAGCGTTTCGCCAGATGATCGAAGCTGACGCCCCGCTCCAGTTTGGCGAGGATCTCCAGCGCCAGTTTCTCTTCTTTGACCAGGATATGCAGGGCCGCTGCGCTTTTTGCCATGACATCATTCTCAGGATGGTTTGCGTGGCTGACACTTTACCATCAGTCAGTAAATCTCGGCTCCGCTTTCTGCTACAATCCCCACCCCGTTCGAAGATTGAGCAAGACTCCCATGCGTTTAAACCCTGGCCAACAACAAGCCGTCGAATTCGTCACCGGACCGTGCCTGGTGCTGGCGGGCGCCGGTTCCGGTAAGACCCGCGTTATTACGAATAAAATCGCCCACCTGATCCGCGGCTGCGGCTATCAGGCGCGCCATATCGCGGCCGTGACCTTTACCAACAAAGCCGCGCGCGAGATGAAAGAGCGCGTTGGGCAAACGCTGGGGCGCAAAGAGGCGCGTGGCCTGATGATTTCCACCTTCCACACTTTGGGGCTGGATATCATTAAGCGCGAATACGCTGCGCTGGGTATGAAGTCTAACTTTTCCTTATTCGACGATACCGACCAGGTGGCGCTGCTTAAGGAACTGACCGAAGGGTTGATCGAAGATGACAAAGTGGTGCTTCAGCAGCTGATCTCGACGATCTCCAACTGGAAAAACGATCTAAAAACCCCGGCGCAGGCCGCCGCTGGCGCGAAAGGCGAACGGGATCGTATTTTCGCCCACTGCTATGGGCTATACGACGCGCACATGAAGGCCTGCAATGTCCTCGATTTTGACGATCTGATCCTGCTGCCAACGCTGCTGCTGCAGCGCAACGAGGAGGTGCGCGAGCGCTGGCAAAATAAGATCCGCTACCTGCTGGTGGATGAGTATCAGGATACCAATACCAGCCAGTATGAGCTGGTGAAACTGCTGGTGGGTCAGCGGGCGCGCTTTACCGTGGTGGGCGATGACGACCAGTCGATCTACTCCTGGCGCGGCGCGCGGCCGCAGAACCTGGTGCTGCTCAGCCAGGACTTCCCGGCGCTGCAGGTGATCAAGCTTGAGCAGAACTACCGCTCATCCGGGCGTATTCTGAAAGCCGCCAACATTTTGATCGCCAATAACCCTCACGTCTTTGAAAAGCGGCTGTTCTCCGAACTGGGATATGGCGCGGAGCTGAAAGTGCTCTCCGCCAACAATGAAGATCATGAAGCGGAGCGCGTGGCCGGGGAGCTGATCGCCCACCACTTCATTAATAAAACCAATTACAAAGACTACGCGATCCTTTATCGCGGCAATCACCAGTCGCGGGTCTTTGAAAAGATGCTGATGCAGAACCGCATCCCGTACAAAATCTCCGGCGGCACGTCGTTCTTTTCGCGTCCGGAAATTAAAGATCTGCTGGCCTATCTGCGCGTGCTGACCAACCCGGACGACGACAGCGCCTTCCTGCGTATCGTCAACACGCCGAAGCGCGAGATCGGCCCGGCGACGCTGCAAAAGCTCGGTGAGTGGGCGATGGGCCGCAACAAAGGATTGTTCACCGCCAGCTTTGATATGGGTCTCAGCCAGACGCTGACCGGGCGCGGCTATGAATCCCTCACCCGCTTCACCCACTGGCTACGCGAGATCCAGCAGCTGGCCGAACGAGAGCCGGTCAACGCCGTGCGCGATTTGATTCGCGGGATCGACTACGAATCCTGGCTGTATGAAACCTCGCCCAGCCCGAAAGCCGCGGAAATGCGCATGAAAAACGTCAACCAGCTGTTTACCTGGATGACCGAGATGCTGGAAGGCAGCGAAATCGATGAGCCGATGACCCTGACCCAGGTGGTCACCCGCTTTACCCTGCGCGACATGATGGAGCGCGGCGAATCGGATGAAGAGCTGGATCAGGTGCAGCTGATGACTCTCCATGCGTCAAAGGGGCTGGAGTTCCCCTACGTCTATCTGGTGGGAATGGAAGAGGGATTGCTGCCGCACCAAAGCAGCATTGATGAAGATAACGTCGATGAAGAGCGCCGCCTGGCCTACGTTGGCATCACCCGTGCGCAGAAAGAGCTGACCTTTACGCTCTGTAAGGAGCGCCGGCAATATGGCGAGCTGGTGCGTCCTGAACCGAGTCGTTTTCTGCTGGAGCTCCCTCAGGACGACCTTATCTGGGAGCAGGCACGCAAAACCATTACGCCTGAAGAGCGGATGCAAAAAGGCCAGGCCAACGTCGCTAATATTCGGGCGATGCTGGCAAAGGCGAAAAAAGCTTAGCGTCTCAGGCGATAAACTGCTGCCAGGCGGCGGAGAAGGGCATCACCAGTATTAGCGAGGGCAGCATATTGGCGGTAGGGAAGGCACGGATCCCGCACAGACGGAAACCGGTCGCCAGCATAATGATGCCGCCGCAGGCGGTGAAGTCGGCGATCATCGACGGATTGATTAACGCCATGATAAAGGTTGCCGCGAAAAACAGGATAACGAAAACAATTAGCTGGGGAATAAAGATCACGGTGATGATATACCCCAGCGTGGAGGCGAAAATCGCGGCAGTAAAAAAGTCGAGGATCGACTTGGTCAGCAGAATGGTCGGGTCGCCGGTCATCCCTTCGGTTAAGGCGCCGAAGATGCCGGTACCGCTGGCGCAGAACAGGATCAGCACGGCGATAAACTGATTCATAAAATCTTCCGCACCGACGCTGGCGCTGGACTGCGCCGGAAAGATACGTTCAATGGGGCTGCGCAGCGTTGTTCCGGCTCGTTCAATCCATTTTTCAATATTCAACAAGCCGCCGATAATCGTGCCGACAATAATAGCCAGGGCAATCGGCGGCAGGTTATGTAATTTATTGACAAAGAATATGCCCATACTGATTGAGATCAGTCCGGCGATCAACGGTAAGGTTTTTTTGAAATGTTCCGGAATAAAACGATTCAGTGAAGCGCCCGCCAGCGCACCAACGAGAAGCGAGCCGCTACAGACAAATATACCTATAGCCATAATTTATTTTCCCTAATAAAAATCAGGGCCTGAATATACAGGCCCTGAAATATTTAAATTAATTATTTAATGTTAAATACGCGGCTGGCATTACCCCAGGCGATTTTCTCTTTCAGGCCTGCTTCAAGTTCTAAAGGATCAAACCAGTCGCAGGCCTGATGAATATCTTCATACGGATAATCGACAGAGAACATCACGCGATCGGCGCCCATGACTTCAATAGCATTATTCAGTGAATGGGTATTGAAATGGCCGCTGGTGGTAACGATGAAGTTATTCTGCAGGTAGTGCATTAACGGTTTTTCCGCTTTACCCAGACCGCAGCCGAAACGCTGACGATAGAGACGATGTTGAGTGCGCGGCAGCATATGTACCAGCCCTTCGCCGAGGTGACCCAGCACCAGATTGAGGTTAGGATAACGATCGAACAGACCGCTCATCATCAGACGAATAGCATGCACTGCCGTTTCCTGAGCGAAGCCCCAGGCAGAGCCGATCAGGCTTTCGTAACCGGTATAGATGCCACGCGCCGGGCCTTCCAGCGGTTCACGAGGATGCAGATAGACAGGCACGTTCAGCTCGTTGACCTTATCCCAGAATACCAGCATGGATTCGTCATCAAGATACAGGCCATGCTCGCTATCTTTAACGTTGGTGTAGCCGTTGATCAGCGCACCTTTCATGCCTAACTTTTTCACGGCGCGCTCCAGCTCTTCCGCCGCGGCTTCCGGGTTCTGCAATGCCAGGGTGGCGAAGGCGCTGAATTTGTCCGGATTTGGCTTAACATAATTCTCAACGATAAAATCGTTGGTATCGCGGGCAAAAGAGACGGCTTTGGCTTTATCTAAAATAGACTGGGCGCCAGGTGAAGTCAGAGAAAGAATTACATGATCAATATGACGCTGCGCCATTTCTTCCAGCTGAATGCTGCGATCCAGCAGGCGGCGTTCAACATCTTTCATATATTCTGTGCCGTTACGACCTGCTTCACCAGATGAATCCCACAGACGGTTATTTTCAGGAGTGGATACGTGTTCTTCTAAAGCAATTTTTCCGCGCATGATATTTTCCTTGCGATATGAGTCAGTGTGGCTTGATGCGAGGAGAATAAAAGCTTTGACGTATTACCAGCAATAAACCAAACGTAATAGGGGTTATTAATAAAACCAATACACGGGCGTAATTTGTTACTTAGATTTTAATAGAAGTACTCTGCTGTGCGGGATCGGCAAGCGTAGCGATCAGCGAGCGTAGCCAGATATGTCCGGGATCGCGGTGCAGCCGCTGATGCCAGACCTGACGGATGGCGATTTTGGCGAGGGGAAAAGGCAGCGGCCAGCTGCGGCAGGGATAGCGCCGGGTGATATGCCGCGCCACCTGTTCCGGGACGACGGCAATCATATCGCTTTCGGCCACCAGCTCACCGGTACCTAAAAAGCTTGGTAACGTTAGCGCAATGCGCCGGGGCATGTGGTGCTCATCAAGCAGCTTATCCATATCGCCATGGGCAGTTCCCTCCACGCGGATCGCCAGATGCTTTTCCTGGCGCCAGTCTTCGGCGCGGAGCTGTGCGCGAATGCGAGGATGGTTTTCCGCAGCCAGGCAGACATATGATTGATCGAAGAGATGTTGCTGGTAGACGCTTTCCGGAAGCTGCGTCAGATAGCCGATCGCGAGATCGCATTTCCCGGATTCGAGGGCGTTGAGGGTCTGCTCATCCAGATTCTGCACCGTAAAGGTGATCCCGTCCGCCGCCTGCTGCTGGAGCGCAATTTGCAATAAAGGCAGCAGCGTCATTTGGCTGATATCGGTCATACCGATCGTAAAATTACGCTGGCTCTGCTGGGGAAGAAATTCAGGTTTGACCGCTAAATCGTTATCGGCAAGCTGGAGAAGAGTCGAGATGGTGGGGGCGATCGCGTCCGCTCGCGGCGTCGGGATCATCCGCTGCCCGACCCGGACAAACAGCGGGTCAGCAAAATGATCTCGTAGTTTTTTCAGCAAAAGGCTGCCGGTGGGCTGGCTGATATCGAGCGCGTCCGCTGCTGGGGAAACATTGCCCAAGCGGTAGAGCGCAGAGAAAAAGCGTAGCGATTTGAAATCCAGTTCTTCCCGCATCCGCCCTCCTGGCTGGATATTATTTCAGCGTATCGCCGCTGGCGACCCGAAGTATCCAGTGGACGTAGCTTTGCCACTGACACTCCTGATCGACCATCTCCCGACCCAGCGGATGTTCATCCAGCCAGTTTCCCGGCAATATCAGCGTCAGTTGTTCGTCTTGAGCGGTCAGCTGAATGGCGGGCAACAGATCGTCGCGCCGCCGGCTGGCAAACAGGATTGCCAGTCGCAGCAGACGACACAGATGCTCAGCCACCCGCGGTGGGACGGCATTCTGTTGATGAAGCGAAGAGAGGTCGATAGCGTTAGTCTGGTTAAGGAGCAGCGTGGCAATCAGCTTCTTCTGCGCCGGGGTAAAGCCCGGCAGGTCGAGGTTATTGACCAGATAGGCGGCGTGCTGCGGCGCGCGCTTAAAATCCACGCTCAGCCCAATCTCATGCAGCGCACAGGCGCTAAGGAGTAAATCACGGCTTAGCGGATCCAGCTCCCAGCTGCCATCCAACTGACTGAGCAGATGACTGGCAAGGCCGCCGACGCGCTGGGCCTGTTCGGTGTCGATCATAAAACGACGCTGAATATTACGCAGCGTGCGGCTGCGGATGTCCTGCTCAACGGAGAGATGCAGCATGCCGTACACCAGGCCTTCGCGTAACGCGCCGCCCGCGAGGGTCATACACTGAATATTCAGTTCGCTGAAGATAGCGATCAGGATCGCCAGCCCGCTAGGAAACACCAGCGCCCGCTCAAGGGTTAAGCCTTCGATCTCCAGCTCTTCCAGACGTCCGCACTGGATAGCGCGCTGTTTAAGCTGCTGGAGTTTGGCGAGGGTGATTCGTTCATCCATCCCCTGCGCCATCATAATTTCCTGCAGAGCCTGAACGGTGCCGGAGGCGCCAACGCACACTTTCCATCCGTGATAGCGCAGCACATCGGCGACGGGCAGTAGCACCTCGCGCGCAGCCGCTTCGGCGAGATCGAAATTCTCTTTCGTCAGACTACGGTCGGCAAAATAGCGTTCAAGCCAGGTGACACAGCCCATCGACAGGCTAAACAGCGAGGTTGTTTGTGCGCCGGTCCCGGTCACCAGCTCGGTGCTGGCGCCGCCGATATCGACCACCAGGCGCTGATCGGCGCCGCCGGTGGTATGGGCGACACCCTGGTAAATCAGGCGCGCTTCTTCTTCGCCGCTGATCACTTGCACTGGAGTGCCGAGGATCTCCTGCGCTTTCGCCAGAAACTCCCCCGCATTGACGGCAAGACGCAGCGTGGCGGTGGCCACGACGCGGATTTGCGTCGGCGGAATATCCTGCAGGCGCTCGGCAAACAGGCGTAAGCACTGCCAGCCCCGTTCCATCGCTTCTGCGGAGAGGGTGTTGTCGCTATTCAGGCCGGCGGCCAGTCGAACCTTACGCTTAATGCGGCTCAGCGTCTGGATGCTGCCCGCCACCTCGCGCACCACCAACATATGGAAACTATTGGAGCCCAAATCAATGGCGGCATATAGCGAGGTGGAGCTCATACTCTTCATCGTTCAGAAGGCTCCCTGGTCGGCGGGGCGCTTAGGCCCGATCCACATCACTGAGCGGGTTGCCAGTGGAAGGTCGCCCTGGCAGATTCTGAATGACTGAGCGTATGGCATAGATCTCTTAACCTGAACGACGACGATTGCGCGGTGGACCGTTACGGCGCGGGCCGTTGCCTGGGCGCGCACGGGTCAGACGCAGCGGCTTAGGCAGGTCGGTCATCAGCGCGTCCGGGTTGTACTTACTGACCGGAATTGAGTGACCAATATAGGTTTCGATCGCCGGCAGATTCAGCGCATACTCTTCGCAGGCGAGGCTAATGGAGTGACCGCTGGCGCCAGCGCGACCGGTACGGCCGATGCGGTGAACGTAATCTTCGCAGTCGTCCGGCAGATCGTAGTTAAAGACGTGAGTCACGGCCGGAATATGTAAGCCACGGGCGGCAACATCGGTCGCGACCAGAATATCGAGGTCGCCACGGGTAAATTCTTCGAGAATACGCAGACGCTTTTTCTGCGCCACGTCGCCGGTCAGCAGACCTACGCGATGGCCGTCGGCGGCGAGATGCCCCCAGATATCTTCGCAACGATGCTTGGTATTGGCGAAGACGATGGCGCGATCGGGCCACTCTTCTTCCAGCAGCGTCTGCAGCAGGCGCATTTTTTCTTCGTTGGACGGGTAGAAGAGCTCTTCTTTAATACGGTGGCCCGTTTTCTGTTCCGGCTCGACTTCAACGTACTCGGCGTTATTCATTTGTTCGAACGCCAGTTCGCGGACGCGATAAGAAAGGGTCGCGGAGAACAGCATGTTCAGGCGCTGAGTGGCCGGCGGCATGCGGCGGAACAGCCAGCGGATATCTTTAATAAAGCCGAGATCGTACATGCGATCGGCTTCGTCCAGCACGACAACCTGAATGGCGCCGAGGTTAATGTGGTTCTGCTTCGCGTAATCGATCAGACGACCAGTGGTACCGATCAGAATATCGACGCCGCTTTCCAGCACTTTCAGCTGCTTATCGTAGCCGTCGCCGCCGTAAGCCAGACCCAGCTTCAGACCGGTGGCCTGCGCCAGTGGCTCAGCGTCGGCGTGGATCTGTACCGCCAGTTCACGCGTCGGCGCCATAATCAGCGCGCGCGGTTGGTTAACCTGGCGATCGGCGATAGCCGGGTGAGAGAGAAGATAATGAAACGTTGACGTCAGGAACGCCATCGTTTTACCGGTACCGGTTTGCGCCTGCCCGGCGACATCGCGGCCTTCCAGCGTCAGCGGAAGGGCGAGGGCCTGAATGGGTGTGCAATTATGAAACCCTTTCTTTTCAAGGGCTTCAATGACTGCCGGGTGCAGGGCGAAGTCGGAAAACTTCTGTTCTGTTAAATGTGTTTTGCTCATAGTGTGGTAGAATATCAGCTAACTATTGCATTAAGAAAGCGTATCCGGTGAAATAACGTCAACCTTTCGTTGGCGGTGTACGAAATTATTCAAGGTACGTCTACGGTAACTGAACGAATCCAGGATAGCTTAGACTACTAAGCGAGTCGGGAGCGATAAATCTGCAGCATGCAGTTCGCGTTCGGGCACCCTGGCGTCAACAGGCGAGTCCATGATGGATTGCGCCAGTTGGCAGGCCAGAGAATTGAGGTATCCTGAAGAATAGCGTGCATAACGTAGCCGCAGCGCGTCGTTGATGGCTACGACACCAACACACCAGGCTTATTCCTGTGGAGTTAAATATGAGCGATAAAATTATTCACCTGACTGACGACAGTTTTGACACGGACGTACTCAAGGCTGACGGGCTGACCCTCGTCGATTTCTGGGCAGAGTGGTGTGGTCCGTGCAAAATGATCGCCCCGATTCTGGATGAGATCGCTGAAGAGTATCAGGGCAAACTGACCGTAGCTAAGCTGAACATTGACCAGAACCCGGGCACTGCGCCGAAATACGGCATTCGCGGTATCCCAACCCTGCTGCTGTTTAAAAACGGCGAAGTGGCGGCCACTAAAGTTGGCGCACTGTCCAAGGGTCAGCTGAAAGAGTTCCTCGACGCTAACCTGGCGTAAGCGAATTGCTGTTCCGGCGTCCAGATTCCTATTTTTTGCGGAACTCTGGACGCCCGGCTGGAGTCGTGCTAAGTTAATCCACAGACTTCGTTTTAAACATACCTTGTTTGAATCTTGTTTTACCCGAAGCATCCCGCATAAATGCGCGTGAAGCTAATAATTCCGGGCTTTTCACTCATTCCGTCTAGTCGTTTCAGTTCTGCGTTCTTTCCTGTGACCAGGCAACGTACAGACACGAGATGAAGGCCGTTAACAGGCATGGAAGTTCCTGCCATACCATTCACAACATTAAGTTCGAGATTTACCCCGAGTTTAAGAACCCACACCACTATGAATCTTACCGAATTAAAGAATACGCCGGTTTCTGAGCTGATTACTCTCGGCGAAAATATGGGGCTGGAAAACCTGGCTCGTATGCGTAAGCAGGATATTATTTTTGCCATCCTCAAGCAGCATTCGAAGAGTGGCGAAGATATCTTTGGCGACGGCGTACTGGAGATACTGCAGGATGGATTTGGATTCCTCCGCTCCGCAGACAGCTCCTACCTCGCCGGCCCTGACGACATCTACGTATCCCCCAGCCAAATCCGCCGTTTCAACCTCCGCACTGGTGACACCATTTCCGGTAAGATTCGTCCTCCGAAAGAGGGTGAACGTTACTTTGCGCTGCTGAAAGTTAACGAAGTTAACTACGACAAGCCGGAAAACGCGCGTAACAAGATCCTGTTCGAGAACTTAACGCCGCTGCACGCGAACTCTCGCCTGCGTATGGAGCGTGGTAACGGTTCTACCGAAGACTTAACCGCTCGCGTACTGGATCTGGCCTCCCCGATTGGCCGCGGCCAGCGTGGTCTGATCGTCGCGCCGCCGAAAGCCGGTAAAACCATGCTGCTGCAGAACATCGCGCAAAGCATCGCATACAACCACCCGGACTGTGTCCTGATGGTACTGCTGATCGACGAACGTCCGGAAGAAGTGACCGAGATGCAGCGTCTGGTGAAAGGTGAAGTGGTTGCTTCCACCTTTGACGAGCCGGCATCCCGTCACGTGCAGGTTGCCGAGATGGTTATTGAGAAAGCGAAACGTCTGGTTGAACACAAGAAAGACGTTATCATCCTGCTCGACTCCATTACCCGTCTGGCGCGTGCCTACAACACCGTGGTTCCGGCTTCCGGTAAAGTGTTGACCGGTGGTGTGGACGCCAACGCCCTGCACCGTCCGAAGCGTTTCTTTGGTGCGGCACGTAACGTCGAGGAGGGCGGTAGCCTGACCATCATCGCCACGGCGCTGATCGACACCGGTTCCAAAATGGACGAAGTTATCTACGAAGAGTTTAAAGGCACCGGTAACATGGAACTGCACCTCTCTCGTAAGATTGCTGAAAAACGCGTCTTCCCGGCTATCGACTACAACCGTTCCGGTACCCGTAAAGAAGAGCTGCTTACCACTCAGGAAGAGCTGCAGAAAATGTGGATCCTGCGCAAAATTATCCATCCGATGGGTGAGATTGATGCGATGGAATTCCTCATCAATAAGCTGGCAATGACCAAGACGAATGATGACTTCTTCGATATGATGAAGCGCTCGTAAGGTAAAAAAAGCCAAAAACGCCACGCCTTTGCGTGGCGTTTTCATTTTTGGGTTTGTATGATCCAGAGACAGAGAAAGCGGGACGAAAGTTGTCGTATAATGGCGCCGGATAGCAGGCGGAGACAGCTTTAACAGACTAAAATCTATACAATAAATTTGTAATGTTCTGCTTTTCCCCTTCTGGAGTTGGGGCATCATCGCTATACTTCCCGGATTAACTATGCTGAGAGCACATGCGTTGTGAATTTACTCACTGCTATTACTGAATTAATCAGTATTTTCTTATTCACGACCCTCTTTATTTTTGTCGCGCGGAAAGTGGCAAAAAAGATCGGGTTAGTGGATAAACCCAACTATCGCAAACGGCATCAGGGGTTGATTCCGTTGGTCGGTGGTATCTCAGTTTATGCAGGTATCTGTTTCACTTTCGCCATCGCCGATTATTATATTCCTCACGCCTCGCTGTATCTGGCCTGCGCGGGGGTATTGGTGCTGGTTGGCGCGCTTGACGATCGCTTCGACATCAGCGTGAAAATTCGCGCGGTCATTCAGGCCGCGATCGCCGTGATTATGATGATGGCAGGGAATCTGCATCTGAGTAGTTTGGGCTTTATTTTTGGCTCGTGGGAACTGGTGCTGGGGCCCTTCGGCTTCTTCCTGACGCTGTTTGCCGTCTGGGCCGCTATCAATGCGTTCAACATGGTCGATGGTATCGACGGCCTGCTCGGCGGACTGTCATCGGTCTCTTTTGCGGCGACCGGGATTATTCTTTGGTTTGATGGTCAGTACAGCCTGGCGATGTGGTGTTTCGCGATGATCGCCGCCATTCTACCCTATATTCTTCTCAATCTTGGCGCCCTCGGCCGCCGCTATAAAGTCTTTATGGGTGACGCCGGCAGCACGATGATTGGCTTCACCATCATCTGGATCCTGCTGGAAACCACGCAAGGTAAAACGCATCCCATTAGCCCGGTGACCGCGCTGTGGATTATCGCTATCCCGCTGATGGACATGGTGGCGATTATGTATCGCCGCCTGCGCAAAGGCATGAGTCCTTTCTCACCGGACCGTCAGCATATTCATCATTTGATCATGCGCGCCGGGTTTACTTCCCGCCAGGCGTTTGTCCTGATTACCCTGGCCGCCGCCCTGCTGGCGCTGGTTGGCGTCGTGGCGGAATACACCCGCATTGTGCCGGAATGGGTGATGTTAATTCTCTTTTTGGTAGCCTTCTTTCTTTATGGCTACTGTATTAAGCGCGCCTGGAAAGTGGCGCGCCTGGTTAAGCGCATCAGACGCAGAATTCGGCGACACAGCGGCAATAATCCGAAACTAACCAAGTAGAGCTGGGGATGTGATGACTCAACCATTACCGGGAGCACAAGCAGTGAACGTTGAGAACGAGCTGGATATTCGCGGGCTGTTTCGCGCTTTATGGGCAGGAAAAGGCTGGATAGTCGGCGGCGCCGTACTCTTCGCCGCCATCGTGCTGGTGTACACCTTCTTTGCTCGCCAGGAGTGGAGCGCCACGGCGATCACCGATCGGCCTACTGTCAATATGTTGGGGGGATACTATTCCCAACAGCAGTTCCTACGCAATCTGGACATTAAAGCCGACCTCGCCTCGGTCGACCAGCCTTCCGCCATGGATGAAGCGTATAAAGAGTTCATCATGCAGCTGGCCTCATGGGATACCCGGCGCGATTTCTGGCTGCAAACGGACTACTACAAGCAGCGTCAGTCGGGTAATGCCCGCGCTGATGCGGCGATGCTGGATGACCTGATTAACAATATCCAGTTTATGCCAGGCGATGCGGCCAAGAGCATTAACGACAGCGTCAAACTGACCGCCGAGACCGGGCAGGATGCCAATAATCTGTTGCGTCAGTATGTGGCCTTCGCCAGCCAGCGGGCGGCAGGCCATCTTAACGACGAACTTAAAGGCGCCTGGGCGGCGCGGACGGTGCAGATGAAGGCGCAGGTGAAGCGCCAGGAAGAGGTGGCCGAGGCCATCTTCAACCGCCGGACGCACAGCGTGGAGCAGGCGCTGAAGGTGGCTCAGCAGCACAATATTTCACGTAGCGAAACGGATGTTCCTGCCGATCAGTTGCCGGATTCAGAGCTATTTTTATTGGGCAGGCCGATGCTGCAGGCCAGGCTGGAAAACCTGCAGGCCGTCGGGCCGGAATATGACCTCGATTACGACCAGAACCGCGCCATGCTGAGCACGTTGAACGTCGGTCCAACGTTAGATCCGCGTTTTCAGACTTACCGGTATTTGCGGACGCCGGAAGAACCTGTAAAACGCGATAGCCCGCGCCGTGTATTTCTGATGGTGATGTGGGGGATTGTGGGTGCGCTCATCGGCGCAGGCGTGGCGTTATCGCGTCGTCGTGTCCTGTGATTGCGGCCTGTGGTGAAGGGCAGATGACCTTCATCGCCTAATCGAAGAGAATCGATGTGAAAGTACTAACTGTATTTGGCACGAGGCCGGAAGCCATCAAGATGGCGCCTCTGGTCCATGCGCTGGCAAAGGATCCTCATTTTGAGGCGAAAGTATGCGTGACCGCGCAGCATCGGGAGATGCTCGATCAGGTGTTGAAACTTTTCTCTATTGTCCCGGACTACGATCTCAACATCATGAAGCCGGGGCAGGGGCTGACCGAGATCACCTGTCGCATCCTTGAAGGGCTGAAGCCGGTGCTGGAGTCGTTTAAACCCGACGTGGTGCTGGTGCATGGCGATACCACCACCACCATGGCGGCGAGCCTGGCGGCGTTTTACCAGCGGATACCGGTGGGTCACGTAGAGGCCGGCCTGCGCACCGGTGATTTAAGTTCGCCGTGGCCGGAAGAAGGCAACCGTACGTTGACCGGCCATCTGGCGACATACCATTTCGCCCCCACGGAAACCTCGCGGCAGAACCTGCTGCGGGAAAATATTGCCGACAGTCGGATCACGGTTACCGGGAATACGGTCATTGACGCCCTGTTCTGGGTGCGGGATCGGGTGCTGGGCGATGAAGCGCTACGGGAGACCCTGCTGCAGCGCTATCCTTTCATCAGCCACGGTAAAAAGATGATTCTGGTTACCGGCCACCGGCGGGAAAGCTTTGGGCTCGGTTTTGAACAGATCTGCCAGGCGCTGGCCGAGATAGCCCATACCCACCCTGAGGTGCAGATTGTCTATCCGGTTCACCTGAATCCTAATGTCAGCGAGCCGGTGAATCGTATTCTTGGCCATATTGACAATGTGATGTTGATTGAACCGCAGGATTACCTGCCGTTCGTCTGGCTGATGGATCGCGCCTGGCTGATCCTGACCGATTCCGGCGGCATTCAGGAAGAGGCCCCCTCGCTGGGTAAGCCGGTGCTGGTCATGCGCGATATGACCGAACGTCCGGAAGCGGTGGCCGCCGGCACCGTGTGTCTGGTGGGCACCGACAGCCAGCGCATCGTCGCGGAAGTGACGCGACTGCTGGAGGATGATGCTGCATACCAGGCGATGAGCCGCGCGCATAATCCCTATGGCGATGGCGAAGCATGTCGTCGCATTTTGTCTGCACTTAAAAATAATCAGGTAACGCTATGAGTTTTTCTACCATTTCAGTGATTGGCCTTGGCTATATCGGGCTGCCAACCGCTGCCGCGTTCGCCTCCCGGCAGAAGCGGGTGGTCGGCGTTGATGTTAATCAACATGCCGTGGAGACCATTAACCGTGGAGAGATTCATATCGTGGAGCCGGATCTGGCGAGCGTGGTGAAGACCGCGGTCGAGCAGGGGTATTTAAGCGCCACCACCACCCCGGTGGAGGCGGATGCTTACCTGATTGCCGTGCCGACGCCGTTTAAAGATCGCCACGAGCCGGATATGGTGTTTGTCGAGTCGGCCGCCAAATCTATTGCGCCGACGTTAAAGAAAGGCTCGCTGGTGATCCTCGAGTCCACTTCGCCGGTCGGGTCGACCGAACAGATGGCCGAGTGGCTGGCGGAGATGCGCCCGGATCTTAGCTTCCCCCAGCAGGTGGGTGAAGCGGCGGACGTGAATATCGCCTACTGCCCGGAGCGGGTATTGCCCGGTCAGGTGATGGTCGAGCTGATTAAAAACGACCGCGTTATCGGCGGCATGTCGCCGGTCTGCTCCGCTCGCGCCAGCGAGCTGTATAAAATCTTCCTTGAAGGCGAATGCGTGGTGACCAACTCGCGCACCGCCGAGATGTGCAAGCTGACGGAAAACAGCTTCCGCGACGTCAACATCGCTTTTGCCAACGAGCTGTCGCTGATTTGCGCTGACCAGGGGATTAACGTCTGGGAGCTGATCCGCCTGGCGAACCGCCATCCGCGCGTCAATATCCTGCAGCCGGGCCCGGGTGTTGGCGGCCACTGTATCGCCGTCGACCCATGGTTTATCGTGGCGCAAAACCCGCAGCAGGCGCGTCTGATCCGCACCGCTCGCGAGGTCAACGACCACAAGCCGGAATGGGTTATCGAACAGGTGAAAGCGCAGGTGGCGGACTGCCTGAATGCCACCAACAAGCGGGCCAGCGAACTGACGATCGCCTGTTTTGGCCTCGCTTTTAAACCGAATATTGACGACCTGCGCGAAAGTCCGGCGATGGAAATTGCCGCGCAGATTGCCCGCTGGCACAGCGGCACGACCCAGGTGGTTGAGCCCAACATTCACGCACTGCCGAAGAAACTCGATGGACTGTGTACGCTGGCGACCCTTGAGGCGGCGCTGGCCAGCGCCGATGTGCTGGTGATGTTGGTCGATCATAACCAATTTAAAGCCGTTAGCGGCGATAGCGTCACCCAGGCGTTTATCGTCGACACCAAAGGAGTGTGGCGGTGAGAACCATTCTGGTCACCGGCGGCGCGGGCTTCATTGGTTCGGCGGTAGTGCGGGAGATTATCCAGCACACCGCCGATCGCGTGGTGGTGGTGGATAAACTGACCTACGCCGGCAATTTAATGTCGCTGGCGCCGGTGGCGCAGGATGCGCGTTTCGCCTTTGAACAGGTGGATATCTGCGACCGCGCCGAGCTGGATCGCATTTTTCGTCAGCATCAACCGGATACGGTGATGCACCTGGCGGCGGAAAGCCATGTCGATCGTTCGATTGACGGCCCGGCGGCGTTTATCGAGACCAATATCGTGGGCACCTATACGCTGCTGGAGGCGGCCCGTAGCTGGTGGAATACCCTGGCTACGGCGCAAAAATCGGCGTTTCGCTTCCATCACATCTCCACCGATGAAGTGTATGGCGATCTGCACGGCAGCGATGATTTCTTTACCGAGACCACGCCCTATGCGCCAAGCAGCCCCTATTCGGCTTCGAAAGCCAGCAGCGACCACCTGGTGCGCGCCTGGCTGCGAACCTATGGCCTGCCGACGCTTATCACCAACTGCTCAAATAACTACGGCCCGTATCACTTTCCCGAGAAGCTGATCCCGCTGACGATCCTTAACGCGCTGGCGGGCAAGCCGCTGCCGGTGTATGGCAATGGACAACAGATCCGCGACTGGCTGTACGTGGAAGATCACGCCAGAGCGCTGTATCTGGTGGCGACCCGCGGCGAACCGGGCGAAACTTACAATATCGGCGGTCATAACGAACGTAAAAATATCGAGGTGGTGGAAACCATTTGTCAGCTGCTGGAAGAGCTGGCGCCGGATAAGCCGCAGGGCGTGGCGCACTATCGCGATCTGATCGCCTTCGTTGCCGATCGTCCGGGCCACGATCTGCGCTATGCCATTGATGCCTCGAAGATTGCCCGCGAGCTGGGCTGGACGCCGGCAGAGACTTTCACCTCCGGTATGCATAAGACCGTGGCGTGGTATCTGGCGAACGAGGCCTGGTGGCGTCAGGTTCAGGACGGAAGCTATCAGGGCGAGCGTCTTGGGCTGCAAAGCTAATCATCTCTGGGGGGAATGATGAAAGGTATTATTCTGGCGGGCGGTTCCGGAACGCGGCTACATCCCATCACCCGCGGCGTATCGAAGCAGCTGTTGCCGATCTACGATAAGCCCATGATCTACTACCCGCTGTCGGTATTAATGCTGGCCGGGATCCGTGAGATCCTGATTATCACCACGCCGGACGACCTACGTGATTTCCAGCGCCTGCTCGGCGATGGCTCAGAGTTTGGCATTGCGCTGCACTATGCCGTACAGCCGACGCCGGATGGTTTAGCCCAGGCGTTTATCATCGGCGAAGCCTTTCTTAACGGCGAACCGGCGTGTCTGGTGTTAGGCGACAATATCTTCTTCGGCCAAAGCTTTAGCCCGAAGCTGCGCAGCGTCGCTGCCCGCACGGAAGGGGCGACGATTTTTGGCTATCAGGTGATGGATCCTGAGCGCTTTGGCGTGGTGGAGTTTGATGATAACTTCCGTGCGCTATCGCTGGAAGAGAAGCCGAAGCAGCCGAAGTCGAACTGGGCGGTCACCGGTCTCTATTTCTACGATGGCAAGGTGACGGAGTATGCCAAACGGGTCAAGCCATCCGAGCGCGGCGAGCTGGAAATCACCTCCATCAACCAGATGTATCTGGAGGATGGCGCATTGACCGTCGAACTGCTTGGACGCGGCTTTGCCTGGCTGGACACCGGCACCCACGATAGCCTGATCGAGGCCAGCATGTTCGTGCAGACCGTCGAGAAGCGCCAGGGCTTTAAAATCGCCTGTCTGGAAGAGATCGGCTGGCGTAACGGCTGGCTGGACGACGACGGCGTCAAACGTGCGGCGAAGCGGCTGGAAAAAACCGGCTACGGCCAATATCTGCTGGATCTGCTCCGTGCCCGTCCGCGCCAGTATTGACCCCCTGGAGTGGGAGAACCGCTTCTTTGCCGTGAACAGCGCGATCGTGCGCTTTGACGAGCACGCGCCGCGGCTGACGCCTGAGGCGCTGGCGGGGTGGTCGCGAGTGCAGGCGAAGATCGCCGCCAGCGACACCGTCCGGCTGGACGCGCTGCAGCGGCTGGGTTTTCAGCTGGTGGAAGGTGAGGTCGATCTGGCGCTGCCGGTGGGCAGCCCTGCAGATGCCGGCGCAGACGTCGCCGTGGAAGCGGATATTGCGCCGCTGCGCGAGCAGGCGGCGCAGGCATTTGCCATGAGCCGCTTTCGCGCGCCCTGGTACGCTGCCGACGCCAGCGGCCGCTTCTATGCCCAGTGGATTGAAAATGCGGTGCGCGGCACCTTCGATCATCAGTGCCTGATTTATCGCCATCCTGAGGGCGATATTCGCGCCTTTGTCTCCCTGCGGCAGATCACTGCGACCGAAGCGCGTATCGGCCTGCTGGCCGGACGCGGCGCCGGGGCGCAGTTGATGCAGGCGGCGCGGTACTGGGCCGCCTCGCGCGGACTTTCTACACTGCGGGTGGCGACCCAGATGGGCAACACCGCCGCGCTTAAACGTTATATTCTCAGCGGTGCTAACGTGGAAAGCACCGCCTACTGGCTATACAGGTGACCCCCATGATCCCATTTAACGCGCCGCCGGTGGTTGGAACCGAGCTTGATTACATGCAGTCTGCGATGAACAGCGGCAAGCTGTGCGGCGACGGCGGCTTTACGCGCCGCTGCCAGCAGTGGATGGAGCAGCGATTTGGCACGGCAAAAGCGCTACTGACCCCTTCCTGCACGGCTTCGCTGGAGATGGCCGCGCTGCTGCTGGATATCCAGCCGGGCGACGAAGTGATTATGCCCAGCTATACCTTTGTCTCCACCGCCAACGCCTTTGTGCTGCGCGGGGCGAAAATCGTCTTCGTTGATATCCGTCGCGATACGATGAATATCGACGAAACGCTCATCGAAGCCGCCATCACCGATAAAACCCGGGCGATTGTCCCGGTGCATTATGCCGGCGTAGCCTGCGAGATGGACACCATCATGGCCATCGCCGACAAATACAACCTGTTTGTGGTGGAAGACGCCGCGCAGGGGGTGATGTCCACCTACAAGGGGCGCGCGCTGGGCACCATCGGCCATATCGGCTGCTTCAGCTTCCATGAAACCAAAAACTACACCGCCGGCGGTGAGGGCGGGGCGACGCTGATCAACGATCGCACGCTGGTGGAACGCGCGGAGATTATTCGCGAAAAAGGCACCAACCGCAGCCAGTTCTTTCGCGGCCTGGTGGATAAATATACCTGGCGGGACATTGGCTCCAGCTATCTGATGTCCGACCTGCAGGCCGCCTATCTGTGGGCGCAGCTGGAAGCGGCGGAGCGCATCAACCAGCAGCGCCTGGCCCTGTGGCAGAACTACTATGATGCGCTGCTGCCGCTGGCGCGCGCCGGGCGTATCGAACTGCCGAGGGTTCCGGCCGACTGCGGGCAAAACGCGCACATGTTCTACATTAAGCTGCGCGATATCGAGGATCGCAGCAGACTGATCGCCTGGCTGAAAGAGGCGGAGATCCTCGCGGTATTCCATTACATTCCCCTGCACAGCTGCCCGGCAGGCGAACAGTTCGGCGAATTCCGCGGTGAAGACCGCTACACCACTCAGGAGAGCGAGCGTCTGGTACGCCTGCCGCTGTTTTACAATCTGTCTGTGGTGAACCAGCGGACGGTGATTAACTCGCTGCTGAGCTACTTCTCCTGATATGTCGTTAGCAAAAGCCTCACTGTGGACGGCGGCATCGACGCTGGTCAAAATCGGCGCCGGTCTGCTGGTCGTCAAGCTGCTGGCCGTCTCGTTTGGGCCGGCGGGCGTTGGCCAGGCCGGTAACTTCCGGCAACTGGTCACCGTACTCGGCGTGCTGGCCGGGGCCGGGATATTTAATGGCGTCACGAAGCTGGTGGCGCAGCATCACGACGATCCCCCGCGCCTGAAGCAGGTGGTGGGCACCTCGTCGGCGATGGTGCTTGGCTTTTCCACCCTGCTGGCGCTGGTATTTTTACTGGCGGCGGCGCCGATAAGCCAGGGGCTGTTCGGCCATACGCACTATCAGGGGCTGGTACGCCTGGTGGCGCTGGTGCAGATGGGGATCGCCTGGGCGAATTTCCTGCTGGCGCTGATGAAAGGCTTTCGCGATGCGGCGGGTAACGCCTTCTCGCTGATTGCCGGGAGCCTGATCGGCGTGGCGGCTTACTATGCTTGCTACGTGTTGGGCGGCTATCAGGGCGCGCTGCTGGGGCTGGCGTTAGTTCCAGCGCTGGTGGTGGTCCCGGCGGGTATTATGCTCTGGCGGCGGGGTAATATCCCGCTGAGCGCCCTGCGTCCGCGCTGGGATAACGGTCTGGCGGGACAGCTATCGAAATTTACCCTGATGGCGCTGATAACCTCGGTGACCCTGCCGGTAGCCTATGTGATGATGCGTAATCTGCTGGCGGCGCATTACGGCTGGGAGGCGGTCGGGATCTGGCAGGGGGTTAGCAGCATCTCCGATGCCTACCTGCAGTTTATTACCGCCTCGTTTAGCGTCTATCTGCTGCCGACGCTGTCGCGGCTGAGCGCCAAAACGGATATCACCCACGAGATAGTCAAGTCGCTGAAATTCGTCCTGCCGGCAGTAGCGGCGGCGAGCCTGACGGTCTGGCTGCTGCGCGATTTTGCCATCTGGCTGCTGTTTTCCGATCGCTTTACCGCGATGCGTGACCTGTTTGCCTGGCAGCTGGTGGGCGACGTTTTAAAAGTAGGCGCCTACGTCTATGGCTATCTGGTGATCGCCAAAGCGTCGCTGCGTTTTTATATTCTGACGGAAATCAGCCAGTTCGCACTGCTGACCACATTCTCACACTGGCTTATACCGGCGCACGGCGCGGTTGGCGCGGCGCAGGCATATATGGCCACTTATATTGTTTATTTCGCCCTTTGTAGTGGCGTGTTTTTACTCTGGCGTAAACGGGCATGACAGCACTGATACATGTACTGGGATCGGATATCCCGCATCATAACCAGACCGTACTGCGGTTCTTTAACGACGAACTGGCCGCCGACCCGCAGGCCAGGAGATTTATGATCGTCGGTGATGAGGCCTGCGTGCGTGATGGGTATCCGGCGCTGGACATCACCTGCTATCCGGGGAAGAAATCGCTGGCGCAGGCAGTGATTGCTACCGCGAAAGCCAACCGCCAGCAGCGCTTTTTCTTCCACGGCCAGTTCAATACCGGGCTGTGGCTGGCGCTGTTGAGCGGCGGCATCCGCCCGTCGCAGTTTAACTGGCATATCTGGGGGGCGGATCTGTATGAAAATTCTGCCAGCCTGAAGTTTCGCCTGTTCTATCCGCTGCGCCGTATGGCGCAGGGGCGGGTAGGGCGCGTTTTCGCCACCCGCGGCGATCTCAGCTGGTTCGCTAACCGCCATCCGCGCGTCCCGGGCGAGCTGCTCTACTTCCCGACCCGTATGGATCCGGCGCTGAATACCCTGGCCGATAACGCTCCGCGCGGTGATACCCTGACTATTCTGGTCGGCAACTCCGGGGATCGCAGCAATGAACATATTGCCGCGCTGAAGGCAATCCATCAGCAGTTTGGCGATACGGTAAACGTCATCGTGCCGATGGGCTATCCAGCGAATAACGACGCCTATATCAATGAGGTTCGCGAGGCGGGGGCGGCGCTGTTTAGCGGTGAGCATCTGCAGATCCTCAGCGAGAAGCTGGAGTTTCATGATTATCTGGCGCTGCTGCGCCGCTGCGATCTGGGCTATTTTCTGTTTGCCCGCCAGCAGGGGATCGGCACCCTGTGTCTGCTGATTCAGGCGGGCATCCCCTGCGTGCTCAATCGGGAAAACCCGTTCTGGCAGGATATGGCCGAGCAGCATGTGCCGGTGCTGTTCACCAGCGACGCGCTGGACGTCAGCGTGGTGCGCGAAGCGCAGCGTCAGCTGGCGAGCGTGGATAAATCCGCTATCGCCTTCTTCCGGCCGAACTATCTGACGGGCTGGCAGCGGGCGCTACGGTTAGCGGCGGAGGGGCAGGCATGACGTTAATGCAATTTAGCGGGCTGCTGGTGGTCTGGCTGCTGTCGACCCTGTTTATCGCCACCGCCACCTGGTTTGAGTTCCGCCGGGTACGCTTCAACTTCAACGTCTTTTTCTCGTTGTTGTTTCTGCTGACCTTTTTCTTCGGCTTCCCGCTGACCAGTATTCTGGTGTTCCGCTTTGACGTCAGCGTAGCGCCGCCGGAGATTTTGCTGCAGACGCTGCTGATCGCGGTATGCTTCTACGCGATCTACTACGTGACCTATAAAACGCGGTTGCGCCCGGCCTCGCGCGAGGTTGCGCATCGCCCGCTGTTTACCATGAACCGGGTGGAAACCCATCTGGCGTGGGGCATACTGATGGGGCTGGCGCTGCTGTGCGTCGGCATCTTCTTCGCTCACAACGGCTTTCTGCTGTTTAAGCTCAACTCCTACAGCCAGATTTTCTCTGCTGAAGTGTCCGGCGTGGCGTTGAAGCGCTTCTTTTACTTCTTTATTCCGGCGATGCTGGTGGTCTATTTTCTGCGCCAGGATTATAAGGCGTGGATCTTCTTCCTCGTCAGCACCGTGGCCTTTGGTTTGCTGACCTACGCCATTGTCGGCGGGACCCGCGCCAATATCATCATCGCCTTCGCCATCTTTCTGTTCATCGGTATTATTCGCGGCTGGATCAGCCTGTGGATGCTGGCGGCGGCGGGCGTGCTGGGTATTGTCGGCATGTTCTGGCTGGCGCTGAAGCGCTACGGGATGAACGTCAGCGGCGATGAAGCGTTTTATACCTTCCTGTATCTCACGCGCGACACCTTCTCACCGTGGGAGAACCTGGCGCTGCTGCTGCAGAACTACGACAAGATCGATTTCCAGGGGCTGGCGCCGATGATCCGCGATTTCTACGTCTTCATCCCCAGCTGGATGTGGCACGGTCGTCCGACGATGGTGCTCAATACCGCCAACTACTTCACCTGGGAGGTGTTAAACAACCATTCGGGGCTGGCGATCTCGCCGACGCTGATTGGCTCGCTGGTGGTGATGGGCGGCGTCTGGTTCGTACCGCTGGGCGCCGTGGCGGTAGGGTTGATTATTAAATGGTTCGACTGGCTGTATGAGCTGGGCAACCGGGAGAGCAATCGCTATAAAGCGGCTATCCTGCACAGTTTCTGTTTCGGCGCTATCTTCAACATGATAGTGCTGGCGCGCGAGGGGCTGGATTCGTTCGGCTCCCGCGTGGTGTTTTTCCTCGTGATCTTTGGTATCTGCTTGCTGGCGGCGAAACTGCTGTACTGGTTCCTGGATAGCGTGGGACTGATTCATAAGCGCGTAAAACCGCTTTCGCAACCGCAAGTCTGAGAAGGATGGACATGACTGGGACCATTTCCGCGCCGTTGTACCTGTTAAGAGGGCTGCAGCTCATAGGCTGGCGCGATATGCCGCACGCTCTGGATTATTTGTTTGCCGACGGCGCGCTCCGCGAGGGGACGCTGGTAGCCATTAATGCTGAGAAAATGCTGGCCGTAGAGGATAACCCGGAGGTACGGGCGCTGATTGAGGCGGCGGAGTTTAAATATGCCGATGGCATCAGCGTGGTGCGTTCGCTGCGCAAAAAATACCCGCAGGCCCAGGTATCCCGCGTCGCCGGGGCCGATCTCTGGGAAGCGTTAATGCAGCGCGCTGGCGCTGAAGGGACACCGGTGTTTTTGGTTGGTGGTAAACCTGAGGTCCTGGCGCAGACAGAATCCAGGCTGCGTCAGCGCTGGCAGGTGAACATCGTCGGCAGCCAGGACGGTTATTTCACCCCTGAGCAACGCCAGGCATTGTTCGAACGCATTCGCGACAGCGGGGCGAAAATCGTCACCGTCGCGATGGGGTCGCCGCGCCAGGAGATCTTTATGCGCGACTGCCGGCGCCTGTATCCGCACGCGCTGTATATGGGCGTCGGCGGCACTTACGATGTTTTTACCGGGCACGTCCATCGGGCGCCGAAGTTCTGGCAGGATCTGGGGCTGGAGTGGTTCTATCGTCTGCTTTTACAGCCGAGCCGCATCAAGAGACAGTTCCGCCTACTGCGCTATTTACGTTGGCATTATTCCGGTAAGCTCTGATATTCCACTGCAACCAGGCGAGTTTGCATACATATTCTGTGTAATCTCTTCACTCGCCTGATACTTTATTTGCCATTTCCGCAAAATTAATTAACCATTCGCAGGCTTCATACGCGCCGGGGAGACCTGCGCGTCGGCAAGGCTATGGTTTCAGTTAATAACAATAACCGGGAGCACCCGGAATACGGCAAACACAAGAGGATATATGACTGAGAAAAAAGCGGAGCTCCAGCGTGGACTGGAGGCCCGGCATATTGAACTGATCGCCCTTGGCGGGACGATTGGCGTGGGGTTGTTTATGGGGGCGGCCAGTACCTTGAAATGGGCTGGGCCTTCCGTGCTGCTGGCGTACATTATCGCTGGCCTGTTCGTCTTTTTCATTATGCGCTCAATGGGCGAAATGCTGTTCCTTGAGCCTGTCACAGGCTCCTTCGCGGTGTATGCGCATCGCTATATGAGCCCCTTCTTCGGCTATCTGACCGCGTGGTCCTACTGGTTTATGTGGATGGCGGTGGGGATCTCGGAGATTACCGCCATCGGGGTCTATGTGCAGTTCTGGTTCCCGGAGATGGCGCAGTGGATCCCGGCGTTGATTGCCGTGGGGCTGGTGGCGTTGGCTAACCTCGCGGCGGTCCGGCTATACGGTGAAATCGAGTTCTGGTTCGCCATGATAAAAGTGACCACCATTATCGTGATGATCGTCGTGGGTCTGGGCGTCATTTTCTTCGGCTTTGGCAACGGCGGCCACTCCATCGGTTTTGGTAATCTCACCGAACATGGTGGTTTCTTTGCTGGCGGCTGGAAGGGCTTCCTGACGGCGCTGTGTATCGTGGTCGCGTCCTATCAGGGGGTGGAGCTCATCGGCATTACCGCAGGTGAAGCGAAAAACCCGCAGGTGACGCTGCGCAGCGCGGTGGGCAAAGTGCTGTGGCGGATCCTGATTTTCTACGTCGGCGCGATTTTTGTTATCGTCACTATCTTCCCGTGGGATCAAATCGGCTCCAACGGCAGCCCGTTCGTACTGACGTTTGCCAAGATCGGTATTACCGCGGCGGCGGGAATTATCAACTTCGTGGTGCTGACGGCAGCGCTTTCCGGCTGCAACAGCGGAATGTACAGCTGCGGACGTATGCTGTACGCCCTGGCGAAGAACCGTCAGCTGCCGGCGGCGATCGGTAAGGTATCGCGCAACGGCGTTCCGTCCGTCGGTGTGGCGCTGTCGATTCTGATCCTGCTGGTGGGCTCCTGCCTGAATTACATTATTCCTAATCCGCAGCGGGTGTTCGTCTATGTCTATAGCGCCAGCGTCCTGCCGGGGATGGTGCCCTGGTTTGTGATCCTGATTAGTCAGCTGCGTTTCCGTCGCGTGCATCAGGCGGCGATTGCCAGCCATCCGTTCCGTTCGCTGCTGTTTCCGTGGGCCAACTATTTCACGATGGCCTTCCTGATCTGCGTGCTGGTCGGGATGGGACTGAATGATGAAACCCGCATGTCGCTCTTCGTCGGCATTATTTTTCTGGCCGCCGTCACCCTGATTTATAAGGTGTTTGGCCTCGGAAGACAGGGGCAAGTCAATAATACGGCTGAATAACCGTCAAAACGAACAAAGCATGAGCAAACGATAATTTTCTTTAAAAAGGCACTAGACAGCGGGGTAGGAAGTCCGTATTATCCGACCCCGCAACGGCGCTAAGCGCCCGTAGCTCAGCTGGATAGAGCGCTGCCCTCCGGAGGCAGAGGTCTCAGGTTCGAATCCTGTCGGGCGCACCATTAACCCGGTGCTGGAGCTGCGGTGGTTTTAATACCGCGTAAAAGGTTTGCAGTGGTGGCTATAGCTCAGTTGGTAGAGCCCTGGATTGTGATTCCAGTTGTCGTGGGTTCGAATCCCATTAGCCACCCCATTATTTGATAGAGTTGTGAATTTGCGAAGGTGGCGGAATTGGTAGACGCGCTAGCTTCAGGTGTTAGTGTTCTTACGGACGTGGGGGTTCAAGTCCCCCCCCTCGCACCACGACTTTAACGAATTGAACTAAAAATTCAAAAAGCAGTATTTCGGCGAGTAGCGCAGCTTGGTAGCGCAACTGGTTTGGGACCAGTGGGTCGGAGGTTCGAATCCTCTCTCGCCGACCAATTTTGAACCCCGCTTCGGCGGGGTTTTTTGTTTTCTGCTGCCGTCCGCCATCTCTTATTTCTCTGATCTTGCTGATAAAAAATCTTCTCTTTGCTTAAGAATACGCGTCAGGAAAACTCTCAATTCATCACTGTGGTAGATGCAATTTCCCCGGATCCTGTGCGATAATAACCGGGTAGATGCTCATTCCATCTCTTATGTTCGCCTTCGTGCCTCATAAACTCCGGAATGATGCAGAGCCGTTCTTACGGTGCTTATCGTCCACTGACAGATGTCGCATTTATGCCTCATCAAACACCATGGACATTACGTTGAGTGAAGCACCCAATTTGTTGTCAAACAGACCTGTTTTAACGCCTGCCCTGATTTCAGCGCAGGCGTTTTTTTCTTTCAGGGATCCGTCAATGCGAAGGCGGGGGAGAAGGGCTATCGCCCCGCAGGAGGCGATAGCCATGCCAGGTTATGGCTGAGGATTATTCTGCAGCGTCAGCAGCAGTCCATCGCGGCGCATAGCGGCGGCTTCTTCCGGCTGATGCAGGCGGTCCAGGGCATCCGCCAGCCAGGCGTAATCAAAGGCATCCGGACGCTGCTTAAGCGCGGCGCGGAAGGCGATGCTGGCCTCCTGCCATTCGCCGTGCCGCATCAGCGACTGGCCCAGGGTGCTCCACAGCAGCGGACGGTCGCCAACGGCTTTGATCTGCTGGCGCAACACTTTCTCCAGCTGTTCCGGGTTATTGGTCTTCAGACGCGGGATCGGCATCACCAGACGGTCATCATACTGTTTCTTCAGACCATCAATGATAATTTGCTGCGCGGTATCGTGATCGTCGCTCTCGATGAGGCGCTCGGCCATCGCCACCTGCAGCGGCACCAGCGCCCGCGTTTTACGGCTCTGGTTGCGCCACCATTCGCGTAGTCCTTCGCTGCCGCCATCGGCCAGCGCTTTATCCATCAGGCCAACCCAGGCCAGCTGTTCCAGCGCCGCACGGTGCGCTTCATCGCCGACGTTAGCTTTCGCCATCGACGGAATGATGTCCAGCAGCGACTGCCAGGCGCCGGTGCGGGTGTATGCCTGTTCGGCGAGGCGCAGCACTTCCGGATGACGCGGGGTAATTTCCAGCAGCTTATCGATGCCATGGCGCGCAGCGTGATTTTCATTACGAGCCAGCTGCAGGCGAACGCGAGTGATTTCCACCGGGATCAGGTCATCGCCCGCCAGCTCGGTGGCGCGCTCCAGATGCTGGTTGGCCCGCGCTTCATCGCCGCGCTGCTGGGCCGCTTCCGCCGCCAGCAGATAGTTCACCACCGGCTGTTCGGCGTGATCGGCATTTTTCGCCATCAGCTTCTCAACCTGCTGGTAATCACCTTCCGCCAGCTTAAGCAGCGCCTGCTCGGTTTGCTTACGCGCGCGACGGCGTTTACGGCCGACAAACCAGCCGCGCGTATGCGCCCCGGTGCGGAAAATGCGGCGCAGCAGCCATTCAATGGCGAACATCACCACCATGGCGAGGATCAGGATGATCACCAGCCCGGTCACGCTGGTCTCGATATTGTAATTATCGGTCTGGATCAGGACGTAGCCCTGATGCCCGGCGATCATCGGGCCAAGCACGATCCCGGCGATCAACAGTGCGAAGAGTAAAAGAATTTTCAGCATGCGTTACTCTCCTTGCGGCGCAGCGGGGGCGGCCGGCGCAGCAGGTGCGGGCGAAGGCGCGCCGCCCGCGGTAACGGCAGGCTGCGCCATCAGGTTGCGCACTCGGGTCTGCATCAGTTTTTCCAGCAACGCCTGGCTCTGCAGCGTTTCCGGCACCGTCATGGTAATGCTTTGCTGACTGAGCTTATCCACCTCGTCGAGGAAGGCTTTGGTGGTGGCGTCATCGGTATCATAATAGGCGCGTACCCAGGTCGAGACGTTATCCAGCGACTGTTTCCAGGTCTCTTCCTGATGGCGCGGAACTGCCTGCGCGGCGACCAGCAGGCGAGAGCGAATATTTTCCCGCAGATAGATATCCTGATTCGGCGCCAGCAGCGGGACCGCCGTTTCATCGCGGCGGCGCACGGTGATAAAGCTGTCCATAAAGTTCTGCCAGCTTTTCTGCAGGTTGACGCGCCATTCGCTGATAGAACTGGAAAGCTCATCGCTATCAGCGTCCATCGGCGAATCGTCATCGTTATTATCGGCCAGCCGCAGGTTATCGATTTGGTTCGCCAGCTGATTAACCTTGAGGATCATGCCGTCATAGTCCACCTGGCTTACCGCGGAGAGGGTGGCGATGTCGTCGGTGATCGCCCGGCGGGCGCCGATGAGGCTTGGGTCGTTCATGTCGGCGAGGCTGGCGTCAGCGCTTTTCAGCAGCGCGGCGGCGGTGGTGACATCCTGATCGCTCCACAGCTTACGTCCCGCCAGCTTGACGAGGAAGTCGGCCTGGGCCAGCAGCCAGGTTTTGGCATCGCTACCGGAAATCACCGCCACTTTTTGCTGCAGCTCATCCAACTGTTTGGCCAGCGTCTCCTGCTGGTGTTTGGCTTCGTTTAGCTGGTCGGCCTGCTGTTTGATAACACCTTCCAGTTCACTTTTTTGATTTTCCTGCGCTTTTTGCAGCGCCGCGACCTGGCTTGCTAATTCAGAGGTAGTTGCGTTTTGCCGCGTGGCCTGTTGTTTGTTCAGGCCATACAGGCCGATGCCGGCGGCTATCGCAATGGCGATAGCGATCGCGCTGAGCGCCAGGCTGGTTTTATTGCCTGCCTTCTTCTTCTCAGTATTCTCTGGCTGTGGTGTGGTCTCCACGGCCTCCCTGGTCTCTTCAACCACGGCGGATTGATTTTGTTGTTCCGTCATTATGGCTTCCAATGTTGAGAGTTATTGTAATGCGCGTAGCAGCGCATCGTTGTCGGCGCTATCGGCAACCTGAATCTCCTGCCAGCCCAGTTCCCGGGCCTGAAGGGCCAGACGTTCGCTGACAACGACAACGCGGCAGTGCAGGAGCCACTGTTCGCGATACCATTGCGGTATTAACGACCATAGCTGCTGCAGCATCTCGCCGCTGGTGACCACCAGCGTGGTGACTCCGCGAGATTGCCAGCGCATCGCTTCTTCTGCGCCATCGTAATGTTTTGCACTACGTTGATAACATTCACAAAATGTGACCCTGGCGCCGCGCTCGGTCAGCGTCGCGCCTAAGAGTTCCCGCCCGCCATTGCCGCGTAGGATCAGCGCATTTTTCCCGGCAATGTTTTGTAATTCAGGTAATTGTAGCAAGACTTCGCTAATTTCCCGATCTAACGGGTAATGGATATGCTGCCCACTGACCGTATGCAGGGCCAGCGCCGTCGTGCGGCCAATGGCAAAATAGCGCGGAGAAGTGGGCCAGGGCAGGCCCTGCTGCTGCAGACGGGCATGGGCGAATTCCACCGCATGCTGGGATAGCGCAAATAGCAGATCGTCGGGCCCCAGTCGGGCAAGCGCATCGCCCAGCGCGGGAAGCTCCCTGCCAGGCGTAAATTCTATCAGCGGAAAGCTCCAGGCCACGCGTCCCATGGCCCGCAGACGGCTGACCAGCGCTTCTCCTTGCGGTAGTGGACGAGTGACCAGGATGCTCATCGCGGGGCTTCTCCATCATAAACCGCCGCGAGAATCTCGCGGGCGCCATTATCCAGAAGCTCTTCCGCCAGCGAGATGCCGAGGGCTTCCGCTTGTTCCGCTGGCCCGCGTCGTTCGCCGCGCACCAGCTGTGAACCATCCGGAGCGCCAACCAGCGCCCGCAGCCACAGTTCCCCGTCCTTCAGTTCCGCATAGCTGCCGATCGGCACCTGGCAGCCGCCTTCGAGGCGGGTGTTCATCGCC